>NZ_BAAGWN010000045.1:0-114616 GCF_054780335.1 Curvibacter fontanus | reverse complement strand
GAATTCTTGACGCAGGGACACGGTGCTCTTCTCCATCCAGACCATGGGCTTCCTCCAAGGGCTTGCAACCCTTGAAAGCGTTACCCATGTCCTGGCACACCCGTTACCCATGTCCCCGGTCTATACAATGGCGCAAAGAAAAAGGGATCTGACCTTACGGTCAGATCCCTTTTGATCTGGTGGGTCCTGAGTGACTCGAACACTCGACCTACGGATTAAGAGTCCGCTGCTCTACCAACTGAGCTAAGAACCCAGACCCGAATTATCGCATAAAAAACGGTTCCTTCCAGGCTGCGCAGGGGACAAAATACGTTTTTTAGTCGTCCGCATCATGCAGGAGAAACGACCATGTACAGAGCAGGCATCATCGCCCTGACAGCTTTTATGTTGATGGGCTGCGGCGCAGAAACGGCGACCACGGCCGCCACCGTGGGGGCGGCCAAGAAGCTGGAGATCGAGCAGGGCAGGAAGACCATGGAGCAGGTGCAGCAGAAGGTCGGCGAATCCATGCAGCAGATGCAGCAGGCGCCTGCACGCGCGGCGGACTAACTAGCTCACGTACCTCACCAGCCACAGCGAGATGGTCGGGAAGAAAAGCAGCAGCAGGGTGCGCAACACGTCGCTGGCCAGAAAGGGCATGACACCACGGTAACTTTCGGCGATGGGCACGTCCTTGGCCATGCCATTGACGACGTAGACGTTCAGGCCCACGGGCGGCGCCAGCAGGCCGAAGCCCACCGTCATCAACACCATGATGCCGAACCAGATGGCCACCGACTCCTGGGGCATGCCGAAGTCCAGGCCCATGATCATGGGGAAAAAGATGGGGATGGTCAGCAGGATCATGGACAGCTCGTCCATCACCGCACCCAGCACGACGTAGAGCAGCAGGATGGCGCTGACCACCATGAGCGGCGGCAGGCCCCAGCCGCTGACCAGGCTGGCGAGTTGTGTCGGTACCTGGGTCAGGGTGAGGGCCGAGTTCATCAGGTCGGCGCCGACGAAGATCATGAAGATCATGGCCGAGCTTTCTGCCGTGGCATAGAAGCAGTGCTTGAGCTTGGCGAGCGTCAGCTCGCGCAGGACCAGCGCGGCGATGAAGGTGGCTGCGGCCCCGACGGCCGCCCCCTCGGTGGGGGTGAAGATGCCGCCATAGATGCCGCCGAAGACGATGAGGAAGATCAATGCTATGGGCAGGATGCCCTTGAGCGATTGCCGTGTGAGCTTGTCGGTTACGACGTCGTTGTCCGGCGCCTGGCCGGGGACGAGGCGCACATAGATCGCGATGGCGATGATGTAGCCGACCATGGCGATGATGCCCGGGATCATCGCCGCGGCAAAGAGCTTGGCGATGTTCTGCTCGGTCAGGATGGCATAGATCACCAGCGGCACCGAGGGCGGGATCAGGATGCCCAGCGTGCCGCCGGCGGCCAGCGTGCCGGTGGACAGGCGGCCCGAATAGCCGTGGCGCTTCATCTCGGGCAGGGCCACCGAGGTGATGGTGGCAGCCGTGGCGACCGAGGAGCCGCAGATGGCGCCGAAGGCCGCACTGGCCATCACGGCGGCCATGGCCAGCCCACCCTTGAAACGCGACATCACGGCGCTGGCAAAACCGAACAGGGCCTTGGAGATGCCGCCCTGGGTGGCGAAGTGGCCCATCAGGATGAAGAGCGGAATCACCGAGAGGTCGTAGCTGGCGAAGCGCGCGAAGGCCTCGGTATTGAGGAAGTTGGCCAGCGGCAACCAGCCGGCCTGGGACACGTAGCCGATTGCGCCGGCCACGAACATGGCGATCGCGATCGGGATGCGAACAGCCATCAGCAGCAGCATGATGCCGAAGATCAGCAGGCTCATGGTCAAGGGGCTCATGCCTGTGCCTCCTGCTCGAACCCCGTCAGACCCTGGCACAGGCCGATGAGGGCCGTGAGGATCAGGGGCGGGACCATCAACGTGTAGACCATCCACTCGGGGAAGCCCAGCATCATGGTGGCGGACTGCGTGCGCCAGGCGCTCAGGCCGCCCAGCGCGGTGCGCCAAGCCAGCAGGGCCATGCACAGGCCGAGCACCAACGCACCGATGCGGTCCAGTACGGCCGTGGTGCGCGGGCTGGCGCCCGAGGTGAAGAAGTCCACGATGATGTTGCCGCGACGCAGCTGGCACCAGGGCAGGAAGAGGGCGATGGCCGCCCCGGCGGCCACCCCTGTGAGTTCGAAATCACCGACCAGCGTGTCGCCGGTGGTGTTGCGCCCCAGCACGCTCAGGCAGGTCATCAGGGTGATGACGGTCAACAAGAGACCGGCCAGGATGGCGCAAAACCCGGCCAGCTTGCCCAATAGTTTGTAAGTCATGGGCCGGGATTGTAGGGGCGCAACGCTCTCAGACCACCTTCAGCGCGATAGGTGTCAACCCTGCCACGCCGCCTTCCACCACATCCCCCGGCAGCACGGCCGCCACGCCCTCGGGCGTGCCGGTGTAGATCAGGTCGCCGGGCTTGAGCTCCCAGGCGGTGCTCAGGTGCTCGATGATTTCGCCGATATTCCAGATCAGTTTGGCGACGTCGCTGCGCTGGCGGTCCTTGCCGTTGACCTG
Organism: Curvibacter fontanus; assembly: GCF_054780335.1. NCBI lineage: Bacteria > Pseudomonadati > Pseudomonadota > Betaproteobacteria > Burkholderiales > Comamonadaceae > Curvibacter > Curvibacter fontanus. The sequence continues at coordinate 112,027 of NZ_BAAGWN010000045.1, read as the reverse complement.
CAACCAGATATCGGCTTTCTCCACGTCGCCGGCCTGGGCTGCGGGTGTGATGGCGCCGATGGGGCAGGCTTCGTCGAAGGTCTTGCCGATGCACCAGGGGCGGCCCAGCTTCTTCTGTTCGCCCTGCAGGTCGCGGCGGGTCATGTCCAGGCCTGCGGCATAACCCCAGATGTGCTTCCTGGCGTCGGCGGCCTTGATGTTCTTGCCACCGATGCCGATGCAGGCCACCAGTTCCATCTCGTGGTGGAAGTCCTTGGTCAGGCTGGGGTAGTGCAGGGCGCCGGTCTGGCCGGGTTCGATGACCAGGCAGGTGTCGGCCGGCTTGATGAAAAAGAAGGGCGGCTCGCGGCCGGTGAAGCCCATCTCCTGCGCGTGGGCCACGTAGTTGCGGCCGACGCAGTAGATGCGGTTGACGGGGAAACGATCCTTGCTGCCGACCACGGGCACGGAGACGGGGGCCGGTGCGGCGATGACAAAACTCATGCGAGCCTTTCTTCCTTGTGGATGCCCAGGGCCTGCTGCACCGGGCGGTCTGTGAAACTGAAGAGCACGCAACCGGCGTCGGACTGCAGGCGCAGCATCTGCCAGGAAGGCACGACAAAATGGTCGCGGGCTTGGAAATCGAATCGTACTGTCCCCTGCGGGCTGGTGATGTACGCAGTGCCCGCACCCTCGACCACGCTGTAGACCGCGCCGTCGGTCTGGCGCGACGGCTGGCCCTCGAAGCCCACGGGCAGGCGCTGCAGGAAGGGCTGGATCGTCGGCATGGGCGTGCCGCCGGTGAGCGGATTGATGTAGCGCAGCTTCCAGCCGTCCCAGGCGTCCAGCGGGGCGCTGCGCTCGAGCTGGTGCAGGGCTTCGCGGCTGCGCTCGTAGGGATAGCTGAAGATCGGCGAGGCGGCGCCGAAGGGCGCGTCCCCGCGCACGGGCGCCATGTTGTGGCCGTAACGCGCGAAGCTGGCGCCTTCGGGGCGCGACACGGCCTGTGATCTGGCGGCGCCGTTCTCGGCAAAACCCGCGTCGAAGAAACGGACCATGGGAATGTCCAGCCCGTCGAGCCAGACCACGGGCTCGTCCACCTCGTTGCCATGGTCGTGCCAGGTCCAGCTCGGCGTGATGATGAAGTCGCCCGGGTGCATGGTGGTGCGCTCGCCGTCCACGGCGGTGTAGGCGCCGCTGCCCTCGACGATGAAGCGCAGCGCGCTTTGTGTGTGGCGATGACTCGGTGCCACCTCACCCGGCAGGATCAGCTGCAGGCCGGCGTAAAGCGACTGTGTGATGGCCGACTGGCCGCGAAGCGCCGGGTTTTCCAGGATCAGCACGCGGCGCACGGCTTCTTCGGCCGTGATGAGCTCCCCGGCACGTTTCAGACAGGGCCGCAGCTCCTCGTATGTCCAGAGGGCTGGCACACAGGGGGACTGGGGCTGCGGCGGCACGAGTGCGTGCAGCACCTCCCACAGTGGGGTCAGGTTCAGCGGCGACATGTCGCGGTAGAGCGACTGGCGGGCGGTGGCAGAAGGGTGGGGGGCGTTCATGGCCTGTTCCTTGCGATGACTGCCGATGGTAATGCCGGGCGCGCATGGCGCCGGAGTCGGATTGGCTTGAGGACAGGGCTGGCCATCAGGGGGCTCCCAGGAAACTTCTGTTTAATAAGCATACATACCAGTTGGCCGGGGTGCCGCCGGGGTTTACCCGGGGGGAGGTGGGCGCGCCACGCCAGCCGAATACACTTGCCGACCAGGATGACGAACCCAATGAGCAAGAGTTACGACTTTCCCCACGCCCCGGGCCACCTGATTCGCCGGGCCCACCAGGTTTCGGTGGCCGCCTTCATGGAAGAGACGGCCAGCTACGACGTCACGCCCGTGCAGTTCGCCCTGCTCAATGCGCTCATGGACACCCCGGGGGCGGATCAGGTCACGCTGGCCGCACGTGTGGCTTTCGATCCCGCCACCTCGGGTTCGGTCATCGGTCGTCTGGAGGCCAAGGGCTGGGTGCGGCGCGAGGCCGACCAGAACGACCGCCGCCGCAAGCTGCTCTGGATCACGCCCGAAGGCGAGGCGACCGTGCAGCAGATGAAACGCGCCGTGGCGCGGGTGCAGACCCGGATCCTGGGGCCGCTCAACGCCACCGAACGCGAGCAGATCATGCGTCTGCTGACCAAGCTCGTGGCCGGCCACGATCAACAGGGTTGAGTAGATCTGCGCCTGTTGCGGCCGGGGTTTCAGTCCGATTTCGCCAGCAGCGTGAAATGCTCCACCTGCGGCGGCGAGGCGAAGAAGGGGCCGACGATGGCGCGCCAGTCGGCAAAGGCCGGCGACTGGCGGAAATGCACGGTGTGGTCCTCCAGCGTGTCCCAGAAGATCATCAGCACATAGCGGTCCGGGTGCTCGACGCCCTTGTTCACCTTGAAGCCGCGGTAGCCCCGGGCCTTGCTGATGACGGTGGCCAGCCCGCGCTGGATGGCTTCGTCAAAGGCGGTCTGCTGGTCGGCGTGGATGCGGATGTCGGCAATCTCGAGAATCATGGGGTGGTTCCTCCGGTTCGGTAGGGTCGCATTGTCTCTCAGGTCCCGTTTCCGGTTTATCCTCAACGGCATGAAGCTGCACAATTACTTCCGCTCCTCGGCCTCCTTCCGCGTGCGCATCGCGCTGGCGCTCAAGGGCCTGCCCTACGACTACATTCCCGTGCACCTGGCGCGGGGTGACCACAAGCTGCCGGGCTATGCCGAGGTCTCGCCTGACCGCCTGGTGCCGCTGCTCGAAGACGAGGGCGAGCGCTTCTCGCAGTCCATGGCCATCATCGAATACCTGGACGAAACCCATCCCCAGCCGCCGCTGCTGCCCGCCGACGCGGCCGGCCGCGCCAGGGTGCGCGCCCTGGCCCAGTCCATCGCCTGCGAGATCCATCCCCTCAACAACCTGCGCGTGCTCAAGTACCTGGTGCGCGAGCTCAAGGTCAGCGAAGAAGCCAAGAACACCTGGTACCGCCACTGGGTGCGTGAGGGGCTGGAGAGCTTCGAGCGCCAGCTGGCCACCCTGGCCGCGATGCGCCAGCAGGCCGGCCTGCCGCCCTCGGCCTGCTGCTGGGGCGACACGCCCACCCTGGCCGACTGCTGCCTGGTGCCGCAGATCTTCAACGGCCAGCGTTTCGAGGTGAATCTGGACGGCCTGCCGCTGACCATGGCCGCCTTCAAGGCCTGCATGCAGCTGCCGGCCTTCCAGCAGGCGCAGCCCTCCAGCTGCCCCGACAACGAGCCCTGAGGCGCAGCGCAGTGCATCCCGACTGGCTCGTTCCCAGATGGCCCGCAGCGCCAGGGGTGCGTGCGGTCTGCACCACGCGTGCCGGCGGCCGCTCCCTGCCGCCCTATGACAGCCTGAACCTCGGTGACCACGTCGGCGACGACGCGCTGGCCGTGGGCAGCAACCGCGCCGTGCTGGCCCAGGCCCTGGGCACGCGGCCGGTTTTCCTGCAGCAGGTGCACGGCCGTGGTGTGGTGACGCTGGATGCGCACACGCCCCAGGGCACCCGGGCCGATGCCTGCCTCACGCGCGCGCGCGGCCTGGCCTGCACCATCATGGTGGCCGACTGTCTGCCCCTGCTGCTCACCGATGCCCGCGGCAGTGTCGTGGCCGCCGCCCACGCCGGCTGGCGTGGCCTGGCGGGCGAGGGCGGGATGGGGGTGATCGAAACCCTGTACACCGCCTTGCAGGTCAACGCGCGCGAGCTCATGGTCTGGCTGGGCCCCTGTATCGGCCCGCAAGCGTTTGAAGTGGGGGACGAAGTCAGATCGGCGTTCGAGGTCTGGAGCCCGCTAGCCGCCAACTGCTTTCATCCGGCGGCCGTAGCCGGCAAGTGGCTGGCCGACCTGCCGGCCCTGGCCAGATTGCGCCTGACTGCCCTGGGCATCCGCCAGGTTTATGGCAACGACGGCTCCCCCTCCTGGTGCACTGTCACGAATCCATCACGGTTCTTTTCGCACCGGCGCGACCGCGTCAGCGGCCGCCTGGCTGCCTGCATCTGGCTGGGCTGAGCCCAGACCCGTTCTTCCTGAGCCAGTCGAAGGAGTGTGGAGACCGGAGTCGGAGCCGGCTTCGACAAGCTCAGCCCGAACGGAGAGCGCCGCCACTTCCTCGGCCTCACGCTGTTGGCGCATCTTTTTGCGCGCCGGAGTGCCCAGGATGTAGAGCAGCAGGGCCACCGGCCCCACGCCATACAGCAGAAAGGTGATGATCGCACCCAGCGCGGTGCCGATGGGGCTGGTGGCCTCGGCCACGGCCATGAGCAGGGCCACATAGAGCCAGCCGATGGCGATCAGGATCAAGAACATGAGTAAATTGCTTGGTGTCAGGGATTTGTAGGCCCAAGCCTGACATACTGGACGCAGAAGCGTATTTCCAGCACGAGGACCCAGCGTGACACAGGATAACCCCGAATTTTGGACGCAAGCGGCGCAGCAGCTCCAGCAGGCCTATGGTGACAGCTGGTTGAAGCTCTTCCAGTCCCTCCAGGGCGCGACCACGAGCCCGGGCCAGGCGGCGCTGCCGCTGGCCGAGCATCCGGTGTCCATCCCCCCCGACAAGCTGCAGGCCTTGCAGCAGCAATACCTGCAGGACCTGGGCCAACTTTTGCAGCAGGGGGCCAGCGCCCCGGTCAGCGGCGACCGGCGCTTTGCCGGCCCGGCCTGGAGCGAGAACCCGCTGGCGGCCATGAGCGCCTCCGCCTACCTGCTCAACGCGCGCTTCCTGATGAGCATGGCCGAGGCCGTGCAGGCCGACGCCAAGACGCGCGCGCGCATCCGTTTCGCCATCGAGCAATGGGTGGCGGCCAGCGCGCCCAGCAACTACCTGGCCTTCAACGCCGAGGCGCAGAAAAAGGCCATCGACAGCAAGGGCGAAAGCATCGCCAGGGGCCTGCAGAACATGCTGCACGACCTGGGCCAGGGCCATGTGAGCATGACCGACGAGAGCCAGTTCGAGGTGGGCCGCAACGTGGCCACCAGCGAGGGGGCCGTGGTCTATGAGAACGAGCTTTTCCAGCTGATCGAATACAAGCCGCTGACCGAGCAGGTCTACGAGCGTCCGCTGCTGCTGGTGCCGCCCTGCATCAACAAGTACTACATCCTGGACCTGCAGCCCGAGAACTCGCTGATCCGCTACGCCGCGGCGCAGGGGCACCGCACCTTCGTGGTGAGCTGGCGCAACCCCGACGATTCCCTGGGCCACAAGAGCTGGGACGACTACATCGAGGATGCCGTCATCCAGGCTATCCACGTGGCGCAGGACATCAGCGGGGCCGGGCAGATCAACGCGCTGGGCTTCTGCGTGGGGGGCACCTTGCTGGGCACGGCGCTGGCCGTGCTGGCCGCAAGGGGTGAGGAGCCCGTGCACAGCCTGACCCTGCTCACCACCTTCCTCGACTTCAGCGACACCGGCATCCTCGATGTCTTCATCGACGAGAACTCGGTGCGCCTGCGCGAGCAGCAGATGGGGCAGGGCGGCCTGATGGCCGGGCGCGACCTGTCCTCCACCTTCAGCTTCCTGCGCCCCAACGACCTGGTCTGGAATTACGTGGTGGGCAACTACCTCAAGGGCGAGACGCCGCCGCCCTTCGACCTGCTCTACTGGAACAGCGACAGCACCAACCTGCCCGGCCCCTTCTACGCCTGGTACCTGCGCAACACCTACCTCGAAAACAACCTCGTCCGGCCCGGCCGGCTCACGGTCTGCGGCGAGAAGGTGGACCTGCGCAAGGTGGACCTGCCCGTCTACATCTACGGATCGCGCGAAGACCATATCGTGCCCATCACCGGCGCCTATGCCAGCACCCAGGTGCTGCCGGGCCAGAAGCGTTTTGTCATGGGGGCCTCGGGCCACATCGCCGGTGTGATCAACCCGCCCGAGAAAAAGAAGCGCAGCCACTGGATCCGCGCCGATGGCAAGCTGCCGCTGGGCTTCGATACCTGGCTGGAGGGCGCTGACGAACACGCCGGCAGCTGGTGGACCGACTGGGCGGCCTGGCTGGCCAGACAGGCTGGCAAGAAAAATGCTGCACCCAAGAAATACGGCAGGGGCAGCAAATACAAGGTGATCGAAGCGGCCCCGGGCCGTTATGTGAAGCAAAAAGCTGGATAAGCCGTTCGGGCTGAGCCTGTCGAAGCCCATGCCAACAGTTGAACGCCCTTCGACAGGCTCAGGGCGAACGGAGTAGAGGAGAGACATCATGGAAGACATCGTCATCGTGGCCGCGGCGCGCACCGCAGTCGGCAAGTTCGGCGGCGGCCTGGCCAAAACGCCGGCCACCGAGCTGGGCGCCATCGTCATCAAGGCCCTGCTGGCGCGCAGCAGGGTCGACGCCGGTTTGATCGGCGAAGTCATCATGGGCCAGGTGCTCGCGGCCGGCGCCGGCCAGAACCCGGCGCGCCAGGCCCTGATGAAAAGCGGCCTGCCCAAGGAGATTCCGGCGCTGACCATCAATGCCGTCTGCGGCTCCGGCCTCAAGGCCGTGATGCTGGCCGCGCAGGCCGTGGCCACGGGCGACAGCGAGATCGTCATCGCCGGCGGTCAGGAGAACATGAGCGCCGCGCCCCACGTGCTGCCGGGCTCGCGCGACGGCCAGCGCATGGGCGAGTGGAAACTGATCGACACCATGATCGTCGACGGCCTGTGGGACGTCTACAACCAGTACCACATGGGCATCACCGCCGAGAACGTGGCCAGGCAGTACGGCATCACACGCGAGATGCAGGACGCGCTGGCCCTGGCCAGCCAGCAGAAGGCCGCCGCCGCGCAGGACGCCGGCCGCTTCAAGGACGAGATCGTGCCGGTGCTGATCCCGCAGAAAAAAGGCGACCCGCTGGCCTTCGATGCCGACGAATTCATCAACCGCAAGACCAATGCCGAGGCCCTGGCCGGCCTGCGCCCCGCCTTCGACAAGGCCGGTGGCGTGACGGCCGGCAATGCCTCGGGCATCAACGACGGCGCGGCCGCCGTGATGGTCATGACGGCGAAGAAGGCGGCCGCGCTGGGGCTCAAACCCCTGGGCCGCATCGCCAGCTACGCCACCAGCGGCCTGGACCCGGCCACCATGGGCATGGGCCCGGTGCCGGCCTCCACCAAGGCCCTGCAGCGCGCCGGCTGGAAGGCGGCTGACCTGGACCTGCTGGAGATCAACGAAGCCTTCGCGGCACAGGCCTGTGCCGTGAACAAGGAGATGGGCTGGGACACCAGCAAGGTCAACGTGAACGGCGGCGCCATCGCCATCGGTCACCCGATTGGTGCATCGGGCTGCCGCATCCTGGTCACCCTGCTGCACGAGATGCAGCGGCGCGACAGCAAGCGCGGCATCGCCAGCCTGTGCATCGGCGGCGGCATGGGCGTGGCCCTGACCATCGAACGATAGGCCTTGAGCGATTGCGCAACACACGGGTTTTGCCTAGGGCCGCCGGCAGAGCCCAGACATTAGATTGAGAACGAGTTCAACGAGGAGAGCACCATGAGTCAGAAAGTAGCCTACGTCACCGGCGGCATGGGTGGCATCGGCACCGCCATCTGCCAGCGCCTGCACAAGGAAGGTTTCAAGGTCATCGCGGGCTGCGGTCCCACACGTGACTTCAACAAATGGATCGCGGAGCAGAAGGCCCTGGGCTACACCTTCTACGCCTCGGTCGGCAACGTGGGTCTGTGGGATTCCACGGTGGAGGCCTTCAGCAAGGCCAAGGCCGAGCACGGCCCCATCGATGTGCTGGTCAACAACGCCGGCATCACGCGCGACCGCATGTTCCTGAAGATGACACGCGAAGACTGGGACGCCGTCATCGAGACCAACCTCAACTCCATGTTCAACGTCACCAAGCAGGTGGTGGGCGACATGGTGGAACGAGGCTGGGGCCGCATCATCAACATCAGCTCGGTCAATGGCGAGAAGGGCCAGGCCGGGCAGACCAACTATTCGGCCGCCAAGGCCGGCATGCACGGCTTCACCATGGCGCTGGCGCAGGAAATGGCCAGCAAGGGCGTGACGGTCAACACCGTGAGCCCGGGTTACATCGGCACCGACATGGTCAAGGCCATCCGCCAGGATGTGCTGGAAAAGATCGTGGGCACCATCCCCGTCAAGCGCCTGGGCGAGCCCGGCGAGATCGCCTCCATCATTGCCTGGATCGCCTCGGACGAGAGCGGTTATTCCACGGGGGCGGATTTCTCGGTCAATGGCGGCCTGCACATGGGCTGAGGACCTGGCGATCCAAGACACCAACCCCGCTGCGGCGGGGTTGTCTGCTTCCAGCACCCGGGCCTGCCCCAAGCTTTTGCCGGAGCCACGCATGCTCAAGACCTACCGTGGCAGCTGCCACTGCGGCGCCGTCCAGTTCGAAGCCGAGCTGGATCTGACGCAAAGTACCTACCGTTGCAACTGCTCGATCTGTCGGCGCACGCGTTTTTGGCCGGCGGTAGCCCGGGAGGGCGGCTTTCGCCTGCTGGCCGGCGAGAACGAATTGACGCAGTACCTTTTCAACACACGCAAGAACCAACACTATTTCTGCAGGCATTGCGGTGTGCGCGCCTTCGGCATTGGGACTGAGACGCCCATCGGCAGGATGTACGGCGTCAACCTGGGTTGCCTGGATGACGTGGGTGACGAAGAACTTTCACGCCTGGCCATCACCTATGTCGATGGCCGCGAGGACCGGTGGCAAAGCGCCCCGGCCTTCTTCGCGCATCTCTGACATGGCCGCTGCCATGGCGCCCGGCTGCATCGCGGGCAGTCGATGCGGCCTTGGGTCTTGGCGCTCCTTCAGCCTATTCATCGAAATCCCAGATCATGTGCAGGTCCAGCTCGATCAGGGCCAGGCCTTCCAGGACTTCAAGCTGCGCCAGCCGGGCGCTGATGAGCTGCTCCGCCGCGAGGCGGCGGTTCTGGATGAGTTCGGTCATGCTGTGCTCACCCAGGGCGTAGGCCTTGCGTGATTTGTCGGCGGCCTGTTGCTGGGTCAACGCGGCGGTGTCGATGCTGATGGCCGCGCGCGCCAGGTGCTGCAGGCTGCTGTAACGCGCCTCGATGTCGGCCCCCAGGCTGAGCTCCAGCTGGTGCACCCGGTCTTCTGCATTCTGGGCGTCGGCCGCGGCGGCCATGGCGTGGTTCTGGCGCAGCCTGCCCGAGAGGGGCACGCTGATGGACACGCCGATGATGCGCTCGGCCCCGGCGCGTTCGTTGGCGGTGTAGATGCCCAGGGTCGGGTCCGGCCACTGGTCGCGGTCCGCGCGTTGCGCCAGCAGGCGCAGGCGCGCCGCTTCGCTGCGCCCTAGATTGAGCTGGTGGTTGCGCTCCAGGTACTGCTGCCGCAGCTCCTGCAGAGCGGGTAACGCCTCCAGCCGGGCCTGCAGCCAGACCGGATCGGGCAGCGGGGCCTGCGCCAGCGTGATGCCCGGGTAGGTGCGCGTGAGCCGCGCCACGGCAGCGGACCGGGCTGCGCGCGCCTGATCCTGCGCCGCCTGGGCGCGCTGCAGCTCGGCCTGCGCCAGGCTGGCATCGAGCTGCGAGATTTCGCCCTGCCGCAGGCGTGCGGCCGCCAGACGGTCCAGCTCCTGGGCGAGCGCCAGATTGGTCTGGGCGTTGTCCAGGCGCATGTCCGTTCGCAGGGTTTCGATCCACAGTTGCAGCAGATCGCGGCTGGTCTCGTGGATGGCGTCGGAATAGGCCAGCCGCGCCGAAGTGCGGCTCGCGCCGGCCTGGTCGGCATCCAGCCCGGCCTTGCCCCACCAGCGCACGGGGCGCTCCAGGCTGAGCAGGGTTTCCGAGTAACGCTCCGCCGGATCGGACACCTGGCGGTTCTGCTGGCTCAGGCGCGCGGTGAATTCGGCGGGGCCGCTTTCGGTGATGTCGGCCCGGCGCAGTTGGCCGTCGCGCTGGGCCAGTGCGGCCCGCGTGGCCGGGCTGCCCAGTACCACGGTGCGCACTTGCTGGGCCGGTGGCAGCAGCGCCTGCAGCGGGTCGCCGGGCTGCGGCTGTGCCATGGTGAGGAGGCACAGGCCTTGCAGGGTGAGGAATATCGATAGCTTTTTCATCTGGGTTCCTCCTTCAGGCCTGGCGCCTGGACAACTGGCGGCGTAGCCGGGCGGTGAGTGTCGCGAGGCTGTCCGGTGCGCCCAGGTGTTCGTAGATCTTGGGCAGCAGCAGCAGGGTGAGCAGTGTGGAGCTGACCAGCCCGCCGGTGACCACGATGGCCAGCGGTTTCTGGATTTCCGAACCGGGGCCGGTGGCGAAGAGCAGCGGGATCATGCCCAGGGCGGTGATGATGGCGGTCATCAGCACGGGCCGCAGCCGCCGTTCGGCCCCCAGGCGAACGACCTCGTGCATGGCTTCGCCGCCCTGGCGTCTTTCGTTGAAGTGCGTGACCATGACCACGCCGTTGAGCACCGCGATGCCCAGCAGCGCGATGAAACCGACCGAGGCGGGCACGGACAGGTATTCGCCGGAGATGGCCAGCGCCACCACGCCGCCCACCAGCGCGAAGGGGATGTTCAGGAAGATGATGGTCGCCTGCATCGCCGAGCCGAAGGTGAGGGTGAGGATCAGGAAAATGATGCCCATGGCCGCGGGGATGACCAGGCCCAGGCGCGCGGCAGCGCGTTGCTGGTTCTCGAACTGCCCGCCCCAGACGACCTGGATGTCGCGCGGCAGGTCCAGCCTGGCCACGGCCTGCTGCGCAGCCTGCACGAAGCCGGTGAGGTCGCGCCCCTCGACCGAGACCTGGATGGTGGCCAGGCGCCGGCCCAGCTCATGGTCGACCCGGATGGGGCCGTCAACCTGCCGGATGTCGGCCAGCGCGCCCAGCCGCCAGCCGCGGCCGTCGGCGCCGAGCAGCGGCTGGTTGCGCAGGGCCTCGGGGCTGTTGCGCACGGCCTCGCCGCCGCGCAGCACCAGCGGCACGCGCACGCCGTTTTCGTTGACCAGGCCGGTGGTCTCGCCCTCGATCTGCTGCTTGAGCGCCTGCTGCACGCTCTCCACGCTCAGGCCCGCCTGGCCGATGGCATGGCGGTCCAGCGCCACGGTCAGGTACTGCATGCCTTCGCCGCGCGGGGCGATGACTTCGGCCGCGCCGTTGACCAGGCGCACAGCCTGTGCGACCTTCTGCGCGTTGGCCGCCAGTTCGTCCAGGTTGTTGCCGAAGAGCTTGATGGCCACGTCGCCGCGGGTGCCGGTCAGCATCTCGGAAACCCGCATCTCGATGGGCTGGGTGAAACCGTAGACCAGGCCAGGGAAACCGTCGAGCACTTCGCGCAGGGCTTGGATGATGTCTTCCTTGCCGCCGCGCCATTCGCTCTTGGGCCGCAGTACGAGGAAGGTGTCGGTCTCGTTCAGGCCCATGGGGTCCAGGCCCAGTTCGTCCGCGCCCGTGCGGGCCACGATGGACTTCACCTCGGGCACGCGTTCCAGGATGGCCTGCTGCACGCGGATGTCGAGTTCGATCGAAGCTTCCAAAGAGATGGTTGGTACCTTTTGCAGCTGGACCAGGACATCCCCTTCGTCCAGCGTGGGCATGAAGGTCTTGCCGACCAGGCCATAGAGCACCGCAGCCAGAAGCAGGGAGCCCAGCGCCATGCCGGCCAGCCAGCGCGGGTGCCGCCAGGCGCTGTCGCGCAGGCGCACATAGCCCGCGGACAGGCGCCGCATGAGGGCAGACTCGTGCGCCGCCTCGGGGCGCAGCACGAGAGAGGCCAGCGCCGGGATGACGGTGAGGGCCATGAGCAGCGAAGCGGCCAGGGCCATCACGATGGTCAGCGCGACCGGGCTGAACAGCTTGCCTTCCAGCTCCTCGAGGGTCAGCAGGGGCAGGAAGACCACGCCGATGATGAGCACACCCGCCACCACCGGCTTGACGACCTGCTGCACTGCGTGCAGCACGCGCTCGCGGCTGTCTTCACCGGGCGCGCCGGGCGAACTCTCGATGTTCTCGACCACCACGACGGAGGCGTCGACCAGCATGCCCAGGGCGATGGCCAGGCCGCCCAGGCTCATGAGGTTGGCCGTGAGCCCGGCGAATTGCATGAGCTGGAAGGTGGTCAGCAGGGTCAGCGGCAGGGACAGGGCGACGACCAGCGCCGCGCGCAGCCCGCCCAGGAAGAGGTAGAGCACGACGCAGACCAGCACCGCCGCTTCGGCCAGGGCCTTGATCACGGTGTCGGCCGCCCGCGTGACCAGTTCACCACGGTTGTAGAAAGTACGGATGCGCATGCCGTCTGGCAGCCGCGTTTTCATCTCGTCCAGTTTCAGGGCGATGGCATCGACCAGCTTGCGTGCATCCGCACCGCGCAAGCCCAGCACCAGGCCCTGCACGGCTTCGCCACGCCCGTCCTGCGTGACGGCGCCGTAGCGCGTGAGCGCGCCCAGGCGCACGGTGGCCACGTCTTCCAGCAGCACCGGCTGTGCGCCCCGGGGCAGCGGCAGCCTGATGGCACGCAGGTCGTCCAGGCTGCGGATCGCGCCTTCGACGCGCACGACGAGGGATTCTTCGCCGGTTTTCAGACGGCCCGCACCGTCGTTGCTGTTGTTGCTGCCCAGCGCTCCTCTGAGATCGGCCATCGACAGGCCCAGCGCCGCGATGCGGGCCGTGTCGGGCACCACTTCGTAGGTCTGGACTTCGCCGCCCAGCGAGTTGACCTCGGCCACGCCGGCAATGGTGCGCAACTCCGGTCGCAGCACCCAGTCCAACACGCGGCGGCGCTCGGCCAGGCTGTAGCCTTCGCCTTCCACGGTGAACATGTACAGCTCGCTCAACGGGGTTGTGATGGGGGCCAGGCCGCCGCTGACGCCGGGCGGCAGCTCGGCCATCACGCCGGTGAGGCGTTCATTGACCTGCTGGCGCGCCCAGTAGATGTCCACGCCCTCGTCGAAGTCCAGCGTGATGTCGGCAATGCCGTATTTGGAGACCGAGCGCACCATGCGCTTGCGCGGGATGCTCAGCAGCTCCTGCTCGACGGGCTTGACCACCCGCAGCTCCACTTCCTCGGGCGTCATGCCCGGGATCTTGAGGATGATCTTGGCCTGCGTGGGGGAGATGTCCGGAAAGGCGTCGATGGGCAGCTGCATCCAGGCGCGCAGCCCCACGGCCATGAGGACGGCGGCCAGCAGCAGCACCAGCAGGCGGTGCCGCAGGCTCAGTCGTATGAGGGCATCGATCATGTCATTCACCCTTGTCCATCAGCGCCCGCAGCGAGGCGATGCCGGTGTGAGCGACCTGCCGGTCCGGGCCCAGCGCGCCTTCCACGACCGCCAGTTCGTCGTTGCCCGAGAGCACCTGGACCCGGGTCGGCATGAAACCCTGGGGCGAGGCCAGCAGCACCCAGGACTGTCCGCGGTAGAACACGACGGCGCGCGCGGGCAGCAGCCAGGCGGGGGGGGTGGTCTTGTCACGGGTGGGGTGGATCTGGACGGGCAGGACTTCGGCAACCTGCAGGCGCCCAGGCGTGGTCACGCGGGCCCGCGCACGGGCCTGGTGCGAGGCGTCCAGGGCGCGGCTGACGCCGATGAGGGTGGCGCGGGCTTCACGCGCAGGCACGGTGACGCTGTCGCCCATGCGCAGCAGGCCCGCCTTGTCGCCGGAGAGCACGATGTCAAGCTGCAGCTGCCGCAGGTCGGCAATCCTGAACAGCACCGCGCCCGCTTCCACGCGCTGTCCCACGCCGGCGAGGGCCTCGATCACGCTGCCCTGGCGTGGCGCGCGCACCGTGCCGCTGGCGTAGTCGCCGTTACCGGCCTCGCCGGGCTGGCCGGTGGAACGCAGCATGGCCTCCTGGGCCTGCCGGGCCGCGTCGGCGGCGCGGTAGCGGTTCTGGCTGAGCTGCAGCCGGGCCGCAGGGATCAGGCCTTCGTCGTACATGGCCTGGTCGCGCTGCAAGGCCGCTTGTGCGTTCAGGGCCTCGAGCTGGGCCTCCCTGGCCTGGCGCCGGGCGTCGGCGAGCATGGGGCTGCTGATGGTGATGAGAACCGCGCCCGTGCGCACGGTGTCGCCCAGGCCGACATCGATGCGCGTGATCACGCCGGCAAACGGGGCCGTTACGGTGATGTCCTGCCCCGGTGGCACGGTGACGGTGGCCGAAGCCAGCAGCAGCCCGGTGGCGGCGGGCCGGACCGCGACGGTGCGGATGCCGAGCGCGGCCTGCTGGCGGGCGTCGAGCGGCAGTTCCTTGAACGCGGGTTGGGCCTGGGCGGCCGCAAGGCTGGCGCCGGCCGTGATGAACAAAGCAATGAGCAGTCGGGGCATGACCGCCTCCTGGGATCAAAAAATGGAAGACCACCGCAGCATGGCGGTGGGCTGGGCAGGGCGCAGCCTGCCTGGGATCAGGCGCTCAGGAGGGGAGGAGCGAGGGCCGGAGGCGGCCAGCCGTCACGGTAGGCGTGGACGGTTTGCGGACCGGCGGCCGAAGGCCGGATCCGCAGGAGGCACAGGCGTGAGAGCAGGCACAGCAGCACGGCCGACAGCAGGGCGGCGTGCAGAAGCAGGCCACCGTCGTCGTCGGATTTGGGCAGGGAGGTGGCTACACCGAGCGCGGGTGATTCGTCATTTGCGGCGCTCAGGCTGTGCGAGAAGTCGGTCTCAGCGGGATGGCTGACGGCATGCAGCCCGTCGACGTGAAAGCCGGAGATGTGGGACGCTCCCAAATGACCGTGCAGGAACGGACCCAAGGCCAGCAGTCCGATCAGGACGGCCATCACACCCCGGGTGAGCGTCTGGAAATTCATCAATGCTTGCACATGTCGATTATAGAAGAAGAGACTGAAGCAGGTCTGATGCGGTCCAAGCCTGCTCCAGCCGGATGGCAGCAGGTCTACTGAACGAAGCGGTTGCCGCGCGAAAGGATGGTCAGAGTCGCCCAGGTGCTGCCGTGGCGCTGGTTGAAACACCCTCGATACCCGGGGCCTTCAGTTTTATGACTTCAAGGCAACCAGGGTTTTTGGCGGTACCAGGCATACTGCGCCAGACGCAGCATGGGCTTGTCTCCCGAGGTGTCGCCATAGGCATGCAGCAGGGGCATGGCATCCGCGTCGTACTTCACGGACAACCAGGCTTGCAGCCGGCGCACCTTTTCTTCTCCGTGGCAGTTGGCCGTGAGCATGCGGCCGGTGTAACGGCCGTGGGCCACTTCCATCTCCGTGCACAGCACGGCATCCACGCCCAGGCTGGCGCCGACCAGATGCATGTAGAGGCTGGTGGACGCGCTGACGATGATGCAGCGGTGGCCCTGCTGCTGGTGCTGCACCAGCTGTTGCAGGGCCCAGGGGCGCCACTGCTGCGGCAATTCATGCTGCACGAAGGCGCGGGCGGCCTGTTCCACCCCGGCTTGCGTGCAGCCGGCCAGGCTGGCTTGCAGCAGCCGGGCCTTGGCGCGGTGGTTGCTGGTGAGGCGCAAGGCGTAGGCGATCAGCCACGGACTGCATCCGAGCAGCACCCAGAGCAAGCGGGGCCAGCCCAGCAGGCGGCGCAGGAAGGGCAGCAGGGTGTCGCCTTGCGTTAGCGTGCCGTCGAAGTCGAAAGCCGCGACCACCGGGCGCTGCGCTGCGCTCAGGGTTTCGGACATGAGACCTGCCCGCAATAGCGCACGCAGTAGGGACAGCCCGTCATGGGCAGCCAGGCAGGGATGTTGTAGTAATGCTTGAAGACGGCGGCCAGCACGCCCTGGCGGTAGGCTTCGTAGTTGAAATTGCGGCCTTCGACGTAGTGGAAGGTGACGCCGCTTTGCACCGCCGTGTAGGCCTGCACGCTGTCGAAATAGGGTGTGAAGTCGCTCATCACCGGCGGGTCGGACAGCAGCACGCGGATGGTCTTGCCCTGGTAGATGGAATAGTCCACCAGCAGGTCGTCCTGGCGCGCGTGGAATTTGCCGGGGCCGAAGACGGGTACGTACTGACCGATCACGTAGCCATAGACCGCAGCGGGCGAATAAGCGTCGGCCATGAGCACCGAGTCGGGTGTGCGCACCTGGGCCAGCAGTTCGGGGGTCTTGAAGGCGCGTACGATGGCGAAGTAACGCGGTTTGCCCTCCCATTGCTCCACGTGCGTCAGGGCGATGCCGCCCAGGGGCAGCACGTGCAGAGCCGTGAAGGCGGCCAGGCCGAGGGCGCAGCGGCGCAGCGCGGCCTGCGGCAGCGCGAAGGCCAGCAGCATGAAGACGAAGGGGTAGAAGGCCAGCACCCAGTGCAGGCCGACCACCTTCTTGAAGGACAGCAGGCCGAAGAACAGCAGGGGCACCACAACGAGCATGCTGAGCAGGCGCAGCTGGCGCGCCGTGGCCGCCAGGGCGCTGCGGTGCCTGAAGCCCAGCCAGAGCAGGGCCGGCGTGAGCAGGTAGGCCAGCATGCCCAGATAGATGAGGGGCTTGCGCAACTCGAAGGCCGCATTTTCGTTGCGGTTGATGGCGTTGAACATGATGTTGGACCAGCCGTGGTCCATGTTCCACAGGAGATTGATGATGGGTCCGGGCAGGGCACAGAGCACCAGCAGCGCCAGACCTTGCCAGCGTTCACGCCGGTAGGCCGCGAAATAGACCAGATAGGCCAGACCCAGCACCACCGAGAAATACTTGGAGAGGAAGGCGCAACCGATGAACAGGCCCGAGAGCGCGTACAGCCCCCAGGCGCGGCCGTCCATCTGCGCGCGCCGCTCGGCGCGCAGCAGCATGGCCACCGAGAGCACCGACCAGAAGATCAGCGGCGTGTCCGTGGTGATCAGGGCGTTGAGCCAGTTGATCGGGGCCAGCCAGAACAACAGCAGGCCCCAAGCCGCGCGCTCGCGGTTCAGGGGCTTGAAGGCCCACCAGAGCATGGCGCCCAGGGCCAGTGGCAGCAGCACCACAGGCAGGCGGATGGCCCAGGTGGCTTCGCCGAAGAGCGTGCGCATGAGCCAGATCAGCCAGCCCACCATGGGCGGGTGGTCGTAATAACCCCAGTCGGGATAGACGCCCCACCAATAGAAAAAAGCCTCGTCGCCGGTGATGGGCAGGGCATGGGCGATCCACAGGCGCAGGGTCAGCGACACCAGCGCGGTCACGAGCAGCCAGCGCTGCAGGTTGAGGGAGGATGCGTCGTGCGTGGAGGACATGAACAGGCTAGTGCAGGGAAATATCGCGGGAGACGGCCGCACTATATAGCAGGGCCAGGGCGCCGATCGCGACGGCCAGCCAAAGCGTCAGCAGGCGCACCAGCACGGTGATGGCCAGGGCCGTGGCCAGGGCCGCACCCTGCAGCACCAGCAGGCCGGTCAGCAGAGCTTCGGTGCCGCCCAGGCCCGCAGGCAGCATGGAAAGCGCGCCACCCACCATGGCCAGGGCATAAAAACCGGTGGCCAGCAACGGGCCGATGGCAAGACCGAGTTCGCGGCAGACCAGCCAGGCGGCCAGACCTTGTGCGGCCCAGGCCACGAGCGTGAGGCCCAGCCAGGCCCAGGGGCGCGCGGCCAGGCAGCGCCAGGCCGCGTGCAGCCAGGGCAGGCGGGTGAACAGGGCCCGCCTGAACTTGAAGAGCAGGACCAGCGCCAGCAGACCCGCGGCTGCGGCCGCTGCAATGAGTTGCCATTGCCAGGCCGCAGCGCCGGGGAGCTGTGACAGCCACCACAGGCCGGGCAGCGCGAGCAGCAGCAGGGCCAGCAGGTCGGCCAGGCGCTCGGCCCCGAAGATCGCCAGGCTGTCGGCCGCGCCCAGCGGCTGGCGCAGCAGCAGACCGCGTGCGGCCTCGCCGACGTTGCCGGGCGTGGGCGTGAAGGTGTAGCCGGCCAGATAGAGGCGCAGGCCCTGGGCCAGCGGCAGCGGCCGGCCGTAATGCGCCATCCACAGACGCCAGCGCTGGCCGCGCAGGAGGTAGTTGAGCAGGCACAGAGCGGCAGCCGATGCGCCGGCCGGAGACCACAGCACGGAGAGCCGGGCTGCGCTGGCGCTGTCGCTGCCGAGCAGCAAGACCAGGGCATAGACGGTGGCGGCGCCACCGATGACGATCAGCAGGGTCTTGAGCGGCAGCTTCAACGCCAGAACCGCGTGGCAACAAAGAGCAGCACCCAGGCGATGCCTGCGGCCAGGATCCAGGGGTCGCGCAGCAGGTCGCGTGAGACATCCTCGCCGCGGCCGCGGTGCACCTGGTAGGCGTAACGCAGCAGGCCGAAGACCACCACGGGCACGGTGTAGACCAGGCGCTCGCCGTGCTGTTGCATGGCTTCGATGCTGGTGGCGTAAAGGCCGTAGGTGATGACGGTGGCGGTCATGGTGACGGCCATGTAGGTGTCGAGCAGGGCCGGGGGATAGTGCTCGAGCACGGCACGCTGCTGCCCGGGCTGGTGGAAGGTCTCGGCCTTGCGCTTGGAAAAACCCAGGAAGAGGGCGATGAACAGGCCGGTCAGCAGCAGCCAGCGCGAGGGCGGAATGCCCACGGCCATGGTGCCGGCCAGCAGGCGCAGCATGAAGCCGCTGGCAATGATGGACACGTCCACCACCGGCACGTGCTTGAGGCGCCAGCTGTAGGCCATGTTGAGTGCGACGTACAGGGCCAGGATGAGCAGCAGTACGCGGCTGCCCCAGGCCAGGGCCAGGCCCGCTACCAGCAGTGCTGCGGCCAGGGCCAGCGCTTCGCGCGGGCCCACCGCGCCGCTGGCCAGCGGGCGCAGGCGCTTGATCGGGTGCTGGGCATCGACGGCGCGGTCGCGCCAGTCATTGAGGATGTAGACCAGGCTGGAAAAGCAGCAGAAGGCCAGGAAGGCGTAAAGCACACGTTCGACCAGGGGGCCGTTGTGCCAGGACTGGCTGAACAGCAGGCCGGCGAAGACAAAGGCGTTCTTGAGCCACTGGTGGGGCCGCATCAGGCGAATCAGCCTGCTCGTCTTGGACATGCTTCAGCTCCGCCCGGAGGCTGGCCCGGGTTTGTAGAAATAACTCAGGATCGTCCAGACCAGGCCGCTGGCGGCCAGGGTGATGGGCAGGGCCCAGAGCGCGTCGCTGAGCCAGTGTGCCCCGACCGACATGCGGGCCACGCTGACCAGACTGCCGGCCAGCAGGCCGGTGGCGATCCAGCGCCAGCGGCGGCGCGGATCCAGCAGCATGAGCGAGACAAAGAAGAAACCGCAGGCCACATGGCCGCTGGTGAAGGCGCAGTTGTCCTTGCACTGGTCGGCCTGCACCAGGGCCGGGGTGAACTGGCGTTTGCCGCCGAACTCGACCACGTCGAAAGGGCGCGCACGCAAGGTATGTTCCTTGACGGCCCAGGTGGAAAAGCCCGGGCCCAGCAGCAGGGATATGCCCACGAAAGCCAGGGCGATGCTGGCGCGGCGCGAGCGCCGCAGCAGGCTCAGCACGATCCAGGCCGCAAGGCAGAGCAGGGCCAGACCGCGAAAGAGATCGGGGATGTATTCGTTGACCAGTTCGACCCATTTCCACTGGGCCGGATTGATCGGCGGCGCGGGCTGCAGGAAATAGGCGGCGACGGCGATGTCCAGCTGCGGCCAGAACACGGGCAGCAGGGCTACGGCGAGCGAGGCGCCCAGCACGAGCAGGAAGACAGTGCGGTTGCGAAGGGCGGGGCGGGTCATGAGCAGCGCGGTAAGTCCCGGCGATTGTACGTAGCGCCGGGCGCGCGGCTCAGCTTGTGGCCAGCGCAATGCGCGCCAGCATGTCGACCACGCGCGCGTCCTCGCCGATGGCCGGACGCAGTTCGAAGCTGACCTGCGGGTGCTGGCGCTTGAGCTCCGCCACCAGCAGGGGCAGGTCTTCGCGCGCATGACGGCCCACGCCGAGGAACATGGGCACGATGGTGATGGACGTGCTGCCCTGTGCCACCAGGACGGCGGCGCAGCTGGGCAGGTCGGGCGCCATGAGCTCCAGATAGGCGCAGGCCACCCGGGCCTGCGGCGCCAGCGCGGCAGCGCGCGCGGCCACGGCCTCCATGGGCGCGCGCCACTGGGGGTCGCGTGAGCCGTGGGCGAAGAGGATGAGGCCGCGTAGGGGCGCCGGGTCTTGCATGGGTATCACCTTCTGAGCACCAGCCAGCCGAAGGCGGTGAGCGAGATCAGCATGTAGATCATGCCGGGGGCGGCGGCCGTGAGCCAGGGAATCCAGTGCTGCAGCTCGCCGATGTAGCCGAACACATTGTTGAGGAAGAAGAAGCTGATGCCGGCCATCACGCCGCCGAAGACGTAGATGGAGATACCCTCGCTGCGGAAGTGCAGGTAGGCGAAAGGCAGGGCCAGCATGACCATCACCAGGCAACTCAGCGGGTAGAAGACTTTTTTCCAGAACTCGATCTCGTAGCGCTCGGCGGTCTGGGCGTTTTCCTTGAGGTGGCGGATGTACTGGAAGAGGTCGATGGTGCTCATGCGCTCGGGCCGCAGCACCGCCGCCGAAACCATTTCGGCCGAGATGCCCGTGGGCCAGCGGAAGACCGGCACGCGTGTGCGTTCGACCCGGCTGAGGGCCAGGCCGGGCGCGTTGAACTCGGTGCGCTCGGCCTGCTCCAGGAGCCAGGCCTCGTCTTCGGCAAAACGCGCCAGCGGCGCGTGTGTCATGGAGACCAGGGCGTTCTGGTTGTCGAATTCGAAGATGCGCACATCGCGCATATTGCCGTCGGAGTTGAGCGAGCCCACGTTGACGGCGAACTGGGCGTAGGGCTCGCGTTCGCGCAGCCAGGCGCCGGTCTGGCCCACGCTGAGCTTGCCCTCGTAACGCGCCTTGAGCAGCTGGGCCGTGCGGTCGGCCCAGGGGGCCAGATAGTCGCCGACCACGAAGGTCAGCAGGGCGAAGGTGAAACCGGCCGTGAGCAGCATGCGCAGCGCGCGCCACGGCCCCAGCCCGCTGGTGCGCAGGATGGTGAACTCCGAGCTTTGAGCCAGACGCGTCATGACGTAGATGGTGCCGATCAGCACGGTGATGGGCAGCAGCTCATAGAGGTGGTTGGGGATCATCAGGGCCACGTAACTGGTGGCCTGGGGCACCTGGTAGGCCGCGCCCAGGCCGGGGCGGCCGATGGCGGGCAACTGGTCGACGAAGTCGAAGAAGGCGAAGAGGGCCAGAAAACCCAGGGTGACGAAGACCACGGCCAGAAACATCTCGGCATGGATCAGGCGACGTATGGTCCTCACGAAGCCGCCCCCTTCTGCACTGTCGCCCTGGCGGGCAGGCGCAGGCGCCAGCCCCAGTTGTACTGGCGCTTGGCCAGCCACAGCAGGCCGGCGGCCAGCATGCCGCCGTGCAGCAGCAGGTTGTAGGCGAGAAAGCCGATCTTGCCGCTGGCGATCCAGGTCTGGCCCAGGCTCAGCAGGTTCAGATAGACCTGGAACAGCAGGAGCGAGAACATCAGATTGCCCGAGCGCCCCACCCGCGGGTTGACGCGCGTGGCCGCCAGGGCCAGCACGGCGAGGTTGAGCGCGGCCAGCACGAAACCCAGGCGCATGGAGATCTCGCCCAGGTAGGCCAGGGAGGAGGGGTTGCGGATCAGCTCCAGCGTGGAAATGTTGCCCAGCGGCACGTCGATCTTTTGACCCAGCGGGTCCTGCGCCACGCGGATCTTGTAGCGTTCGAACTCGCCGATCTTCACGTCGGTCTTGCCGATGGTGCTCTCCAGGCGCTGACCGTTTTCCAGGACCAGGAAGCGGTCGTTGCCTATGAGTTCGGTGTGGCCGCTGCGCGCCGAGGTCACGGTCTCCTTGCCGTTTTCGGTGGTGGCGACGAAGACGTTCTTGGCGCTGAATTCATTGAGCAGGCTTTTCTCGACGAAAAAGACACGGGTGCCGCCACCCGCTTCCTGGAACTGACCGGGCTGCACGCGTTCCAGGTCGCCGCGGCTTTCGTACTGGGCGCGCATGGTTTCGACCTGCTGGTTGGACCAGGGCAGCACGAACACGGCCAGCGAGGCGATGGCCAGCAGGATGGGCCAGGCAAAGCGCAGCAAGGGGCGCAGCAGGCTGAACAGGCCCATGCCGCTGGAGAACCAGATCACCATCTCGCTGTCGGTGTACAGGCGCGAGAGCGTCATGACGATGGCCACGAACAGGCCCATGGTCATGATGTTGGGCAGGAAGGTCAGCAGCGTGTAGCCCATGACCAGCATCACGTCCGAGGGGTTGAAGCTGCCGCGCGAGGCCATGCCCAGGGTGCGGATCAGGGTCATGGTCATGACCACCGTGACCAAGATGATCAGCGTGGCGCCAAAGCTGCGCGCCAGCTCCTTGCGGATGGAGGAATCGAATAACATTGCTCGTCAGGAAAACGCCATTATGAACTTCGAACTCAAGTCCCTGGATCTCGCCGGCGCCTCCGCGCAGTCTGCTGATGCCTTCATCCTCCTGGTCCCGGCCGGTTTCAAGCCGGGCCGCGACCCTTTGGCAGCCCTCGTGGGCCAGGCCCTCAAGGCCGGCGACCTGGACAGCCAGCCCGGCAAGCTGCTGGCCCTGTACCGCCCGGCCCAGGCCAAGGCGGCCCGGATGCTGCTGGTGGGCGTCGGCGACGGCACGCCGCGCCAGGTCAGGCTGGCCGTGGCGGCGGCCCTGGGCGCGCTGCGCGGCGGCACGCCGGCGGTCAAAAGGCTGCTGCTTTGTTTTGCCGGCGCCCCCCAGCGCGGTGCGCTGCGCGCGGCCGTGGCTGCCGTGGCCGATGTCAGCTACGTCTACACCACCACCAAGTCCAAGGTCGAGGGCCGCAGCCTGGCGCGCGTGACCCTGGGCGTGCCCAAGGCCGCTGAGTTCAAGGCCGAATTCGCCCAGGCCGCCGCGGCCGTGGCCGGCATCGAACTGGCCAAGGAATGGGCCAACCGCCCGGCCAACCATGCCACGCCCACCGACCTGGCCCAGGCGGCGCGCGCCCTGGCCAAGTTTCCGAAGATCAGCTGCCAGGTGCTGGGGCCGCGCGAGGTGGCCAGGCTCAAGATGGGCTCTTTCATGGCCGTGGCCCAGGGCTCGGAGCAGCCGCTGCGTTTCATCGTGCTGCAGTACAAGGGCGCGCCGGCCGCCCAGGCGCCCACCGTGCTGGTGGGCAAGGGCATCACCTTCGACACCGGTGGCATTTCCATCAAGCCCGCGGGCGAAATGGACGAGATGAAGTTCGACATGGGCGGTGCGGCCAGCGTGTTGGGGGTGTTCCGCGCCCTGGGCGAGTTCAAGCCGGCCATCAATGTGGTGGGGCTGATCCCGAGTTGCGAGAACATGCCCGATGGCCGTGCCGTCAAGCCCGGCGACGTGGTGACCAGCATGAGCGGGCAAACCATCGAAATCCTCAACACCGACGCCGAAGGCCGCCTGATCCTCTGCGATGCACTGAGCTACGCAGAGCGCTTCAAGCCCGCGGCCGTGGTGGACATC
This sequence comes from Curvibacter fontanus, assembly GCF_054780335.1. Lineage (NCBI taxonomy): Bacteria > Pseudomonadati > Pseudomonadota > Betaproteobacteria > Burkholderiales > Comamonadaceae > Curvibacter > Curvibacter fontanus. Next base: position 88,701 of record NZ_BAAGWN010000045.1, on the reverse strand, counting down.
GCCACGCTGACGGGTGCCTGCGTGATCGCGCTGGGGGCGGTGCGCAGCGGCCTGTTCAGTGCCGATGACGCGCTGGCCCAGCGCCTGCTGGCAGCCGGCGAGACCGCGCAGGACCTGTGCTGGCGCATGCCCCTGGACGATGACTATGCCGAGGGGCTCAAGAGCAACTTCGCCGACGTGGCCAATGTGGCCGGCCGCGCGGGCGGCGCCATCACGGCGGCCAAGTTCCTGCAGCGCTTCACGGCCAAGTTCCCCTGGGCGCACCTGGACATCGCCGGCACCGCCTGGAAGAGCGGCGCGGCCAAGGGTTCGACCGGCCGGCCCGTGGGCCTGCTGCTGGAGTTCCTGCTGGCCCAGCAGGCGCCCGCCAGATCCGGCCGTCGCAAGGCCTGAGTCCAAGAGATCACGGCAGCATGACCGAGGTGGCCTTTCATTTCAACGCGCCGGACAAGCTGGCCTACGCCTGCCGCCTGCTGCGCAAGGCGGTAGCGGCCGGCTCGCGCGTGGTGGTCACGGCTCCGGCCGATGCCCTGGCCCGGCTCGACATCCTGTTGTGGACGTTTTCCCAGACCGATTTTGTCGCCCATGTGCGCCAGCCGGCCGAGCCCGGCCTGCTGGCGGCTTCGCCCGTGGTGCTGACGGAGACGCCGGCGCAGGCCCTGCCGCACCGGCAGGTGCTGCTCAACCTGGGCACCCAGCTGCCGGCCGGGTTCGAGCAGTACCAGCGGGTCATCGAAGTCGTCAGCGTGGACGACGAAGACCGCCAGCAGGCCCGTGGTCGCTGGAAGCACTACACCGAACTCGGTTACACCATCGTCCGCCACGATTTGAATCTGAAGGGATCCAGCTGATGCCCACGCTCACCAAGAAACTGCTGCGCACCCTGCCCACCCTGACCGAGGTGGTGGACGTGCCCCCGCTGGCCGCCGCTGTACCGGGCGCTTCTGGCGATCTGGAGGAGGCTCTGGTCCAGCGCGTGCTGCAGCGCCTGGAGCCGACGCTGGACGCCCAGGTCCAGAAGGTGGTGGCCGATGCCTTGCAGGAGCAGATGAAGGATCTGGCCCCGCGCATCCGCCAGCGTGTGGACAACGTCGTGCGCAAGGCCGTGACCCAGGCCCTGGGCACCGAAACCAAGCCGCCGACAGACCCGGTCGGCCGAGTGTTGTGAAGCTGCCCTCGCTTGTCCGGGGAAATACGGCCGCAGCGCTGAATTTGAGGTAGTCTTGCGTTCGTCAGTTTTTTTCACCCGCCCGTTTCTATACTGGAGATCGTCATGCCCGTGAATCAAGTGAATCGTGTACTGCTCGTCATTGCCGCCGCGGCCCTGCTGGTCGCCTGCGGCAAGAAGGAGGAGGCGGCTTCTGGCGCCCCTGCCATGCCTGTGGTGAAGATCGGCCACGTGGGTCCGGTCAGCGGCGCCATCGCCCACCTGGGCAAGGACAATGAATACGGTGCGCGCATGGCCATCGACGAGCTCAATGCCGCCGGCGTCACCATCGACGGCAAGCAGGTCAAGCTCGAGCTGATGGCCGAGGATGACGGCGCCGATCCCAAGCAGGGCACGGCCGTGGCGCAGAAGCTGGCCGATGCCAAGGTGGCCGGCGTGATCGGCCATCTGAACTCGGGCACCACCATCCCGGCCTCCAAGATCTACAGCGACGCCGGCATCCCGCAGATTTCCCCCTCCGCCACCAACCCCAAGTACACCCGCCAGGGCTACAAGACCACCTTCCGTGTGGTGGCTGACGACGTGCACCTGGGCAGCACGCTGGGCAAGTACGCCGTGGGCGCCCTCAAGGCCAAGAACGTCGCTGTGATCGACGACCGCACCGCCTACGGCCAGGGCGTGGCCGAGGAATTCACCAAGGCCGCCGAGGCCGCCGGCGCCAAGATCGTGGCCAAGGAGTTCACCACCGACAAGGCCACCGACTTCAACGCCATCCTGACCAGCATCAAGGGCAAGAAGCCCGACGTGGTCTTCTTCGGCGGCATGGACGCCGTGGGCGGCCCCATGCTCAAGCAGATGAAGTCCCTGGGCATCACGGCCAAGTTCATGGGCGGTGACGGCATCTGCACGGCCGAGCTGAGCAAGCTCGCGGGTGATGCGATCGGCAATGAGCAGGTCTTCTGCGCCGAGGCCGGTGGTGTCGAGGGCGAGGCCAAGGCCGGCATGGACAAGTTCCGCGCCGACTTCAAGACCAAGTTCAATGTCGACGTGCAGCTCTATTCACCCTATGTCTACGACGCCACCAAGGTGCTGGTCGCCGCCATGGTCAAGGCCAACTCCTCCGATCCGGCCAAGTACCTGCCGGTGCTGGCGGCCACAACCGACTACAAGGGCGTGACCGGTCCGATCAGCTTCGACGAGAAGGGCGACATCAAGAATGGCGCGCTGACCCTCTTCACCTACCGTGGCGACAAGCGGGAGCAGCTGGCCGTGGTCCGCTGATCGGGGGATCGCTGCATCGCTCCTCCGAAAAAGCGCCTGCGGGCGCTTTTTCTTTGCCTGTTGCGGCTCGAATGCAGCCGTGTCGAACCCAGGCTCGGTTACAATAGCCGGCTTCGGAGGGGTGGATGAGCGGTTTAAGTCACACGCCTGGAAAGCGTGCGTGGGGTAAAACCCACCGCGGGTTCGAATCCCGCCTCCTCCGCCAAAATGCAAAGGCCCACGCAATGCGTGGGCCTTTTTTTGGGCCTCCGGGCGCAACGCGCCCGGATCTTGTGACCGGACGTGTAAGCCGACACGTGGAACCGAACTCAGGGGATCGCGTCCGATTTCGCCAAGACGCTCGCGGATCGCCCGGTGATGCCGATACAGCGTGCGCAACTCCGTATAGAGGTGTGAAGTCTCCGCATCGATGGCGGACGCCACGCGCACGTGCTGAACGATGGCCGCCGGAATGTCGTTCACCGCCGGGAAGTAGCCCAAGCGCTGGAACGCCTTGAGCAGCAATAGCAGTCCGAACCGCGGCTGGGGATTGCGCGCGATGATGCGAGCGAAGTTCAACTCGTCATCGGTTGGCGTGTAGAGCGCTTCGAGTTCACGCACCGACGGGCTGCGTTTGAAGCGCGGATAGGCGGTGCGTTCAATCGAGGCCATTCGGCCATCCCCTTCTTTTTAGTGCGTGGTCAGGTACTTCATGACTCCTTTGGCTGACGCTCGAATCGGCCATAGCGCAACGCCAGGCTCGGCATCACCAGGAGATTGAGCGCCGTGGAGGTGAAGAGCCCGCCCAGAATCACCAATGCCATCGGCCCTTCGATCTCCCGTCCCGGATCGCCGCTGCCGAGGGCCAGTGGCAAGAGGCCAAGGGCCGTGGCGAGCGCGGTCATCAGGATCGGCGTCAGGCGCTCCACCGCGCCGCGCAGGGCAGCCTCCGGCCCCCACGCCATGCCTTCCGCCTCGACCAGGTGGTCGTAGTGCGACAGCAGCATCACGGAATTGCGCAGGGTGATGCCGAACAGGGTGACGAAGCCGACCATGGAGCCCAGCGAGATGCCGCCGCCGGACGCGAAGACCGCAAGCACTCCGCCCACCAGAGCGAACGGCAAGTTGAGCAAGACCAGCGCCAGGTTGCGGAACCGCCGCAGCACGATCCAGAGCAGCAGGCCGATGGCGACCGCCGCGATCGCCGAATGGACGATCAAGTCGCGCACCGACGCCGCCTGGGCTTCGGCGGCGCCGCCGAACTCCAGATAGCTGCCCGGCGCAAGGCGCGCCGCCGCCAGCCGCTGCCTGGCCTCGGCCACGAAGGAAGCCACGTCACGGCCGGCGACGTTGCAGGTGATGGTTTGCACCCGCCGGGCGCCGTTGTGGAGTACCACATAACGGCCGGAAGTCGCATAAACGTCGGCCAGTTGGTCGAGGCGCACGAACGTGCCAGCCGCATTGCGCAGTGGCAGTGCCCGCACGTCGGCGATGCTGCTGCGTTTCGCCGGCGGCAGGATGACGCTCACGTTGAAGACCCGGTTGCCGTCATAGACCTGCCCGACCACCGATCCCTGGAAGGCGGTCTCGACGGCATCGAGCACGTCGACCGCATCGAAGCCCCAGCGCGCCAGCGCATCGGGGCGCACCCGGATGCCCAGTTCGGGCGAGCCGGGCGGGGACTGAATCTGGACTTCTGTTGCGCCGGGAACCTGGCCCAGCGCCTGGGCAACCCGCTGCGCATCCGCGTCCAGGCTGTCGAGATCACTGCCGTAGATGTTGAGCACCACCGCCGCCGTGTAGCCAGAGAGGGTTTCCTCGACCCGCTCGGTGAGGAAAGTCTTGACCGCGAAGCTGACGCCGGGAATGCGCGCGAGGGCCTTGCGGATATCGGCCTGGGCGAATTCGCCCTCTTTCCCCGAGAGTGGTTTGAGATCGACGTTGAATTCGCTGTAGTGGGTGCCCCAGGTATCGTCGGCTTTTTCGGCGCGGCCGACCAGTTGGCCGACGCTGCGCACGAAGGGCAGTTTCAGCAGTTCCGCCGACACCTGACGGCCGATGCGCAGCGATTCGGCGATGGAGGTTCCGGGCACCGCCGACATGTGGAGGATGTAGTGTCCTTCCTTGAGCTCCGGCAGGAAGCCACCGCCAAAAAATGGCAGGGCCGCCAATCCCGCCAGGGTGAGCAGCGTGACTGTCGCCACGACCAGGCGGTAGTGGCGCTCCACCCCGGTGATCAGCGTGCGGTATTTTTCCTTCAGCCGACGGGCCAGGGGTGCGTCATGTTCCGGCAACGCGCTTTGGGGCAGCAGTACGAGGCACAGGGCTGGCGTGACCGTGATGGCTACGAGCAGCGAGGCCAGCGTCGCCAGCAGATAAGCGATGGCCAGCGGCGAGAACAGCCGTCCGGCTACGCCCGGCATGGTAAGCACCGGCAGGAAAACCAGGGCAATTGCGAAGGTGGCGTAGACCACGGCGCTGCGCACTTCCAGCGTGGCATCGAGCACGACCTGGATCGACGGTACTGGGTTTGCCCGGTGCCGATTTTCCCTCAACCGCCGATAGATGTTCTCGACCACGATAATGGCGTCGTCCACCAGAAGCCCGATGGAGATGGCCAGTCCGCCCAGGGTCATGGTGTTGAGACTGAGCCCGCGCTGCTCCATGACCGTGACGGCTGCCAGGAGCGACAGCGGAATCGCCGTGAGGGCGATGGCCGAGGTTCGCCAATTGAACAGGAACAGGGCCACTACGACCACGACCAGGGCAGCGCCGAAGAGCAGCGAAGACTGCACGTTATGGGTCGCGATGGCGATGAAATTGGCGGGCCGGAAGAGGTCGTCGTGCATCACCACCTGCTGCTCTTTCAGGCTGGGGCGCAATTCAGCCAGGGCGCGTTCCACCGCCTCGGTGACAGCCACGGTGTTGGCGCCGTACTGCTCGGAAATGACCAGTTGTAGAGGGTCGGCAGGGATTCATGTAAAACCCAGCAGAAACAGACTTAAGTCCCTGTCCCCATTGACTTTTTCGACTCTCTCTTTTCTGGACGACCGGCCTCTTCAACCGGGTTCGCAACCACATTAGGGCCAGGCGCCGGCGTACTGAAGCGCTCCAGCATACTGGCCACCACCTGCTCTTGCGCCATGACGGATGACCTAGCCGTCGCCAGCGCCACCTCCAACTGCTGCTTCGCGGCGAGCAGCTCGTCGACCTTGGCCAGCAACTCCATGTTCGAGGTGCTGAGCTGCTGGACGGCGGCGTCCTGCTCGACCAAGCGCCGGCCCAGTTCCTCGGCGCGCCTTTGGGCAAACCCCAGTTCATCCTTGAGCGGCCGCAGGCCCCGCACCTCTTCCTGGACCTGGTACAGATCGCCCTGGGCGCGCGACAAATCGCCCACCAACCGCGCGTTGTCCTGGAGAGTGTGAATGGCTTCCTGCTGCTTGGTGGTCAAGGTCTCGTTCACAGTGCGAAGCTCGGCCTGCAGGTATTGCACCTGCTGCTCCTGCTTGCGCTGTTCCTGGTCGCGCTGCTCCTTGGTGGACTCCCGGAAATGCTCCAGCGCCTGGCGCGCATGCTGGTGCTTTTCTTCCAGAGACTGGCGATGGCGCTCCTCGGCCGCGAGGCGTTCCTGCAGGTCGGCCACCTGCTGCGTGAGTTGAGTGCATTCCAGGGTCTTGCTGCTTAGCGCTTCGCTGGTTTTACCGTGAGCGGTTTTTTCGTCGGAAAGCACCCGCTGGGTTTGCTCCAGCTGTTGGCGCGTGGACTGCGCCTCGGTTTTCAGGGCCGCGGCGGCGTGCTGATGCTGGGCGAGCTGCTCAGCGTGCCTGGCCTGCGCCGCAGTGACCCGCTCTTCCGCTTCCTCGTTGACGCGGGCTGCCAGGCGGCCAACCAGGTCCTGGATGGCCTCGCTAACAGCTACGCGGCTGCCGGTGGCCCCGCCTTCTTCCTCCTCGATCTCCTTCAGGTAGCGATGGATGGTGGTTTTGGAGCCGCTGCCCAGCTCTTCGCGCACCGCATCGATGGACGGATTGCGCCCGGTGGCCAGCAATTTATCGCGCGCACGCAGCACTTCAGACTTGTAGATTCCAGCTCTGGCCATGGCTCACCTCCTTATTTCGTACTATAGTATGTACCATGATAGTACATACTATATACGAGGTCAAGAAATCATAAATCTTAGAAAATCTAACATTGGATAATGGTGGATTATTCGATGTGAGACTGTTTTCTGGCCGTTTCAGCCGTGGTGCCAGTATGGCGCGAGCCAAATCCCCATTTGGCGCCATAAGCGCGCTTATGAGTCCGCGGGGAAAAATTCACCTGCCGCCAAAAGTACGTCTCCTCGGTGAGTTGACGGGATTATGCCCAAACAGGCATAATTGAGGCGATGTCGAAGCCAGCCCGCAAACCCGTCAAATGGGTCAGTTCCGCCAAACGCGATCTGGATGCGATGCCCGACGATGTCAAAGACGTTTTCGGTCACGCCATCGACCTGGCCCAGGCCGGCGGCAAGCACCAGGATGCCAAGGTGATGACGGGTTTTGGTTCGGCCGGCGTGCTGGAGGTGGTCGAGGACCACCAGGGAGATACCTATCGGGCCGTCTACACCGTCAAGTTCGCCGGCTGGGTTTATGTCCTGCACTGCTTCCAGAAGAAGTCCAAGAGTGGTATCGCCACGCCGAAACCGGACCTGGATTTGATCAACACACGCTTGAAGGCCGCGAAGCAGGATTTCGAGGTTTGGCAGGCACAGCAAGGAGCTAAAAAATGAATGTCCACGCAAGCATCACGATCGAAGAAGGCAGCACCAACGTCTACGCCGACCTGGGTTACACCGACGCGGCCGAGATGCAGCGCAAGTCCCAACTGGCCGGCGAGATTGCCCGTGCGATCAAGGCGCGACGCCTGACGCAGGAAGATGCGGCTACGTTGCTGGGGATTGACCAGTCCAAGGTCTCGCGCATCACGCGCGGCCAGTTCCGCGGTGTCAGCGAAGCCAAGTTGCTGGAACTGGTGGCGAGGCTGGGCCACGATGTGAAGATCGTGGTCGGCCCAGTACGCCGGCGTGCCGGCAAGATCGAGCTTCAGTTTGCCTGAGCGCCTCTGGCCGGGCGCCTGGCGCCCATTGGACAGCGTTCTGCTGAACCACGCGCAGTACAATGATGCAATGCAGCAAGCTGGTCGCAATGTCCAAGCCAACCCGGAAGACCCTCCGGTGAGTATGCTGCCGCGCGGTTATTTCTGCTCGGTCACCCCGCCTTAATCGCCTTTCCTGTCAGCTCCTTGCGAGCACCTTGCGGCGCCGCGCGCGCCACTCTTCTTTGATCCCAGGCCCTGCCTCGCGCAGGCGCTGTAGCTATTTCATTTATGCAATTCAAGAATTCTTTACGCCAGGATTGGCTATCCAATATCCGGGGCGATTTGCTGGCCGGCATCGTCGTCGCGCTGGCCCTCATTCCGGAAGCCATCGCCTTTTCAATCATTGCCGGAGTAGATCCCAAGGTCGGGCTTTACGCCTCGTTTTGCATAGCCGTCGTGATTGCCTTCACGGGTGGCCGGCCGGGCATGATTTCTGCCGCCACGGGCGCCATGGCGCTGGTGATGGTGACACTGGTCAAAGACCACGGACTGCAATACCTGCTGGCGGCGACCTTGCTGACAGGTGTGCTGCAGATTCTTGCTGGCTGGTTGCGCCTGGGCGTGTTGATGCGTTTTGTCTCGCGCTCTGTCGTGACCGGCTTCGTCAATGCGCTGGCCATCCTGATCTTCATGGCGCAGCTGCCCGAGCTGATCGGTGCGCCGTGGATGGTCTACGCCATGGTCGCCGCCGGACTGGGCATCATCTACCTGTTCCCGTTGCTGACAAAGGCCGTGCCTTCTCCACTGGTGTGCATTGTGGTGCTGACCGGCGTTGCCATGGTGATGGGCCTGAACATCCGCACCGTGGGTGACATGGGGCAGTTGCCGGACAGCCTGCCGGTCTTCCTGCTGCCGGACGTGCCTCTGACGTTTGACACCTTGCGCATCATCTTTCCGTATTCGGTGACGCTGGCGGTCGTCGGACTGCTGGAGTCGATGATGACGGCATCCATCGTCGATGACCTGACCGACACACCGAGCAACAAGAACCGTGAATGCGCAGGACAAGGCATTGCCAACATCGCATCGGGCTTTCTGGGTGGGATGGCGGGTTGCGCCATGATCGGCCAGTCGGTTATCAACGTGAAATCGGGCGGTCGCGGCCGCCTGTCCGCCCTGGCCGCAGGCGTGTTCCTGCTCATCATGGTGGTGTTCCTTGGCCAATGGGTCAAACAGATCCCGATGGCTGCGCTCGTGGCCGTCATGATCATGGTGTCCATCGGTACCTTCAGTTGGGAGTCGCTCAAGAACCTCCGCAAGCACCCGCCCAGCTCCAGCATCGTCATGATTGCCACCGTGGTTGTCGTGGTGGCGACCCATGACCTGGCAAAGGGCGTGTTTGTCGGCGTGCTGCTCAGCGGCATCTTCTTTGCGCACAAGGTTGGCCGCGTACTGCGGGTGGATAGCGAAAGCATCGATGACGGCAAAGGCCGGGCCTACACCGTGGTCGGGCAGGTGTTTTTTGCATCGGCAGACAGCTTCACCGCAAGCTTTGACTTCAAGGAGGTCATCGAGCGTGTGCGCATTGACGTGAGCAGAACCCACTTCTGGGACATCACTGCCGTGAACGCGCTCGACAAGGTGGTTATGAAGTTCCGCCGCGAAGGCACCGCCGTCGAAGTACTGGGCCTGAACGAAGCCAGCGCGACACTGGTGGACAAGTTCGCGGTACACGACAAGCCCGACGCAGTTGAGCGCCTCATGGGCCATTAAACACAAGGAGACAGACATCATGAATAAAGTCATTGCCTGCGTCGACGGTGCGGCTTACACGGCCAGCGTTTGCGACCACGCCACCTGGGCTGCGCAGCGTCTGGGCACGCCGCTGGAGTTTTTGCATGTACTGGACCGCCACCCGGAACAGGCGGCGGTCACCGACTTCAGCGGCAGCATTGGCCTGGGCACCCAGGAGTCGCTGCTGAAAGAACTCGGTGAGCTCGATGAAAAGCGCAGCACGCTGGCGCAACAGCACGGACGAGCGCTGCTGGATGGCGTGGTGCGCCGCGCCAAAGAAACTGGGCTGGCCACAGTGGACAGCCGCCAGCGCCACGGTAGCCTGGTTGAAGCGCTAGTCGATCTGGAACCGGATGCCAGGTTGTTCGTACTCGGACAGCATCACACGGCCGAACCTGGCAGCAAGCTGCATCTCGATCACAACGTGGAACGCGCTATCCGTTCTGTGCATCGCCCCATACTGGTCGCCGCGGCTGAGTTCAGGGAACTGAAACGATTTGTGATTGCTTTTGACGGCAGCCCAACCGCCCGAAAAATGATAGAAACAGTTGCCGCAAGTCCGCTACTCAAAGGCCTGCGCTGTGATGTGGTGATGACCGGCGATGGCAGCGCGGAGCTTGGAACCCAGCTGCAGTGGGCTGGTTCCACACTATTGGCGGCCGGTTTCGAAGTGCGGGTGTCACTGGAAGCCGGGAACCCGGAAACGGCCTTGCCGAACTACATCAAGGTGTATTCGGCAGATCTGCTGGTAATGGGTGCTTATGGCCACTCTCGTATCCGGCAATTCATTGTTGGCAGCACGACAACAACCTTGCTGCGGACCAGCACGGTGCCGGTTCTTGTGCTTCGCTGATCCACCAACCGAAGCACCAGACTTCAGATCTGGCCTGTTAATTTCCACCGGAACCAATCTGCCATGCCCGATATTGAAACCGTCGCCGCCGTTATTTTTGGTATCGCCCTTGTGCATACTTTCTCGACCAAATTTTTTGAGCGGCTGGCCAATCATCATCCGCGTCATGCGGGATTGTTCCACCTGCTCGGGGAGGTGGAGGTGGTCTTCGGCTTCTGGGCGGTCGTTCTCATCACCACGATGGCATTCGTGGCGGGCGGCGCACAAGCCATCGAATATGCAGAGTCGCGGCAATACACCGAGCCTTTGTTTGTGTTCGTCATCATGGTGGTGGCCGCGTCGCGACCGGTCGTTGAGCTCATCCAGGCCTTGGTGGCTTTTCTTGCGAGACTCGCACCGGTGCGCTTCGTCGTTGCCCAGATCTGGCTGTGTCTGGCGCTGGTGCCGTTGATTGGCTCCCTCATCACCGAGCCGGCGGCCATGACGCTGGCCGCACTGATGCTTAGCTCCCTAGTGTTCCGCCCCGGCATACCGGAGTGGTTGAAATACGGCACCCTCGGGGTGCTGTTCGTTAACATTTCTATCGGCGGCACCTTGACCTCCTTCGCTGCGCCGCCCGTTCTTATGGTGGCAGCCACCTGGAACTGGGACAGTGCCTTTATGGTGGCTCACTTCGGCTGGAAGGCGGTAATTGCCGTGCTGATTAATGCAACAGTCATTACTTTTCTGCTGCGCCGACATTTTCCCCACGAGTCGTCCACATCACTGAAGCTGGATAGACAGCGTATTCCAACTGTCGTCAGCACGATTCATCTTGCTTTCCTCGCGGGCGTTGTTGCGTTCGCCCACCACCCGGTGATTTTCCTTGGCCTGTTCCTGCTCTTCCTGGGCTTCACACAGGCCTACGCGCGCTACCAGACGCCCCTCATCCTGAAGGAGGCATTGCTCGTCGGCTTCTTCCTTGCCGGACTGGTGGTACTCGGGGGCATGCAGCAATGGTGGTTGCAACCCATCGTGTCGAGTCTGGAGCCGACCGCCTTGTTTTTTGGTGCGCTGGGCTTGACGGCCATCACTGACAACGCGGCGCTCACCTATCTGGGTTCACTGATCGAGGGAATGAGCGACCCTGCCAAGTACATGTTGGTAGCCGGTGCGGTGGCAGGCGGTGGCTTGACGGTGATCGCCAATGCACCCAATCCCGCAGGCGTCGCCTTGCTCAAGCAGGGCTTCAATGACGAATCCATCGGCGCTGGCGGGCTGCTCCTCGGCGCAGCGCTTCCCACGGTCGTTGCTGCGGCAATGTTCCTCATTTAGCGCCGCAACGCCTGACGGTTTGCGCATTTCATTAATGTAGTCAGTCGATGCGTTCGGGCGATGTCAGGCCTGCGGCCTGCATCTGCTGTTCAAGCTCTTCGAGGCTACCGATTCCAAGCTTGCGTATGGCCACCTCCCATTCCATTTGCCTTGCAGCGTAAAGATCCAGGACCTGAAGGCGCTCATAGTCCGGGCTGCCAAACTCACGCCCCACAGGGGCCACATCGAGCCAAGCCTGTTCCTCTTTCGATCTCCAGAGGAATTCACCATGCAAACGGTGATAAAACAGCCTGTAAATCCGTCGTTTATTCATTCGGGTATTCATATCGACTTTCCAAAATGCAGTTACTAGGTGCGCAGCCAATCAGACTTTCTAGATATCCAAATCGTGTACTCTCGCTGAGAATCCCCGGACGCCGCTTACTGCGGCGTCCTGCATCGCTGCCTTCAGACCGATCAAAGAAGCCCGCCGTAACGACAACGACATGACCCGTCTTGCCCAGTATATTGAGGCTGCCGAGCGTGACAACACGCGCCGGAGCTACGCTTCGGCCATACGCCATTTTGAAATAGAGTGGAAAGGCCTGCTGCCTTCGACGGCTGACGCTATTTCCCGCTACTTGGCCGACCACGCGGCTACCCTGGCCATCAACACTCTTCGTCAACGGCTGGCAGCGCTGTCCCGATGGCATACCGACCAAGGTTTTGCAGACCCTACCAAGTCCCCCCTGGTGCGACAGGTCCTCAAAGGCATTCGTTCGATTCACGCCGTGCCAGAAAAGCGCGCGCGCCCCTTGGAACTGGCGGTGCTCCAGCAAATTGATCAGTGGCTTGATGCCGCCATCAGCAACGCCCGGCAGTCCGGCGACCTGCCGGCCTTGCTGCGCCACACCCGCAACCGCAGCCTGATGTTGTTGGGGTTCTGGCGCGGCTTTCGCTCCGACGAGCTGGTCAACCTGCGCGTTGAGAACACCGAGGTCACGCCGGGCCAGGGCATGGCCTGCTACCTGGGCCGCAGCAAAGGCGACCGGCAGTTTCAGGGCCGGGTTTTCAAATGCCCAGCCCTGTCCCGCTTATGCCCCGTGACTGCCTTCAACGCCTGGATCGACTTAGCCGGGTTGATCGAGGGTCCGGTGTTCCGCAAGATCGACCGCTGGGGAAATGTGGCCGACGAAAGTTTGCATGCCGACAGCCTGATTCCGTTGTTGCGCAGCCTGTTCGCCGAAGCCGGTGTCGAATCGCCCGAGGAATACAGCAGCCACTCTTTGCGCCGCGGCTTTGCCGGCTGGGCCCGCGCCAGCGGCTGGGACATTAAGGAACTGATGGAATACGTTGGCTGGAAGGACGTTAAATCGGCCATGCGTTACCTCGATACGTCGGGTTCCAGCCTGCAGGCCCGGTTCGAGCAGGGCCTGACGGCCTTGGCCCCGGCAGTTCCGCAGCCACCGCCGCCTTTGTTGTTGCTGACCGAACAGGCAGAAGGGACGACGACCGTAGCGGTCCTGCGCGTCACGCTGGTGCTGGCCCGTTTCAGCAAGCAGTCGCGCGGCCTGGCCCGTGGCCACCGGCTAATCGAGCAGACCTGCTTCGAGCGTTTCGCCATGCAACGCCTGAACACCGAGGGCACGCTCTACGAGCTGGCAGTTCCCTATCTGTCTCGCGACCTGCTGGACGAGGTGATCGCCACTCTGCTCGATGACATGTACCGCATCGCCGAGGACAACCAGTGCCTGCTGGAAACCTCGTTTCACGAACCCGCCACCGACACCTATTGGGATTGAGGCGATGGGAAGCATTGCCGCCAGGCGGGGTAGTCCCCGCGAATGACCACGCTCCATGAGACGGCCTATCCCAGCCTAAAACTCGATCCGACACCGCGTGAGCTGGCGGAGCTTTACACGCCGACCGAGGATGAACAACTCCTGGCTGCCGGCATCGGCAAGCGCGCCTTGCCGCGCATGGCGGCATTGATCCACCTGAAGGTCTTCCAGCGTCTGGGGTATTTCATCTCCCTGGCCGAAGTGCCGCTAGTGATCCGGGAGTACATCGCGCAGCAGGTGGGTGTGGTTCGGCCGCCCCCGGCGGTGGACCTCAAGCGCTTCGAGGCCTCGGGCTTGCGCACGGCGCTTTTTGCGGCTTTGCGCCGGCACCTGAATGTGAAGCCGCTGGATCCGGCGGGCCACGCCTGGCTGGAGGTCGTGGCCGACACGGCGGCCGAGACCAAACACGCAGTGGCAGACATCATCAACGTGATGCTGGAGGAACTGGTCCACCATCGCTACGAGCTGCCCGCCTTCTCGACGCTGGACCGGATGGCCTTTCGAGCCCGGGAAAAGAGCAACAACCGGTATTTCTCCGCAATCACTAACCAGCTGACAGCCCATACCCGGACCCTGATCGATAGTTTGCTTAAAACCGCCGCGGGGGCGTCGGTTTCTGCCTGGCAAATGCTCAAGCGCGAACCCAAGCGGCCGACCAACAAGGAAACGCGTACCTACATCCAGCACATCCGGCGCTTGCAGTACCTGGTGGAACAGCTTCCCAAGCCCGACGTGCCGGTGCCCAAGCTCAAACAGTTCCGCCACCTGGCGCGCGCCCTCAATGCGGCCGAAATGGCCGAGCTCAAACCGCAAAAGCGCTATGCCCTGGCGGTAATCTTCATCCGGGCGCAGCATGCCCAGTCGCTGGATGATGCCGCCGACCTGTTTATTCGCCTCATGCAGAACCTGGAAAACAACGCCAGGCAGAAATTGCTCTCCTTCCAGCAGGAGCGGGTCCAAAAAACCGACATGCTAGTTGGCCAGCTCAAAGACATCCTGGGCGCCTATCAGTTGGAGGGGACGGACACCCAGCGCGTGGATGCCATCGGCACGACCCTGGTAGCCGACGTGGACGAGCTGCTGAACGAATGCGAACAGCACTTGGCCTATGCCGGCCGCAACCACCTGCCTTTCCTGCTGCAGCCCTACAAGATGGTCCGGGCCCAGTTGCTCAACTGCATCGGCATCGCCTCGCCCAAGGCCAGCAGCGAGGACCAGGTAGTGGAGCGGCTGATCGAGGCCCTTTACAAGCTGCGCGACAACCGTGCGGACATCGTGCCGCTGGACATGCTGGGCCTGAGTGAAGACAAGGATTTCCGCTGGATGTCAGGCCAGTGGAAGCGGTTGGTGCTGGTCCGGCCATCCGGCAAGGGCCGGGCGGAGGCTGTCCACCGTCGGTATTTTGAACTGGCGGTCATGCATGCCGTCAAAGACGACCTGAAGTCGGGCGATCTCTTCATCAAGTACGGGGAACGCTATGACGATTACCGCGAGCAGCTGGTCGATGACGAAACCTTTGAAAAAGAGGTGGGTGACTATGGCCAGGTCACCGGCATCGAGACAGATCCCGGCACCTTTGTGGCGATGCTCAAATCCGCCATGTCCCAGCGGGCCCGGGACATCGACGCCACTTTCCCGGAAAACGCCCATGCCGAGATCGTCGATGGCCGCCTGATCCTCCGGAAACCGCCACGGTCAGAAGTCGTGGAAGCTGCAGCGAGGATCGATACCCTGATTACCGAACGGATGGAGGCGGCCAGCATCGTGGACGTCATGATCGATACCGAGCGCTGGCTGGACCTCCACAAGCTGTTCCGGCCGCTGGCCGGGACGGACAGCCGCCTGGAGGACTTGCGCATGCGCGTCATCACCACGCTGTTTTGCTACGGCTGCAACCTGGGGCCGGTGCAGACCGCCAAATCGATCAAAGGCCTGAGCCGCCGGCAGATTTCCTGGCTCAACCTGAAATACGTGAGCGAAGACCTGCTGGACAAGGCCATCGTCAAGGTGATCAACGCATACAACAAGTTTGAACTGCCAAGCTACTGGGGCACAGGCAAGCACGCGTCAGCCGACGGCACCAAGTGGAACCTGTATGAGCAAAACTTGCTGTCCGAACACCATATCCGTTATGGCGGCTACGGGGGTATCGGCTACTACCATGTGTCCGACAAGTTCATCGCGCTGTTCAGCCATTTCATTTCCTGCGGCACCTATGAGGGCATCCACATCCTGGATGGGCTGATGACCAACGAATCGGACATCCGTCCGGACACGATTCACGGGGACACACAGGCCCAGAGTTACCCCGTCTTCGCGCTGGCGCACCTCCTGGGCATCCAGCTCATGCCGCGCATCCGGGGTATTCAGGACCTCAAATTCCACCGCCCGGAGCCGGGCAATGCCTACAGGAACATCAATGCGCTGTTCAGCGATGTGATCGACTGGCGACTCATTGAATTGCATTTGCCGGCGATGCTGCGGGTGGCGGTTTCCATCAAGACCGGCAAGATCACGCCGTCGGCCATCCTGCGTCGGCTCGGCACCTACAGCCGAAAAAACAAGTTGTATTTCGCATTTGTAGAGCTCGGCAAGGTCATCCGGACCATGTTCCTGCTGAGCTACATCGGTGATGTCGGGTTGCGCAAGGTGATCCACGCCGAGACCAACAAGAGCGAGCAGTTCAACGGCTTTGCGCAGTGGTCATTTTTTGGGGGAGAGGGGATCATTGCGGAGAACATCCGGCACGAGCAGCGCAAGGTGATCAAGTACAACCACCTGGTGGCCAACATGATCATTCTGCATAACGTGGTGGGCATGACGCGGGTTCTGCAGGAGCTCCGCGATGAGGGGACCGAGATCACGCTGGAGATTCTGGCTGGCTTGGCACCGTTTCGCACGGCGCACATCAATCGGTTTGGGGACTACACGCTGGATTTCCGGCGCAAGATTGGTCCTTTGAATTTCGACGCCACCATAATGCCAATGGAATCATAGACTTAGGCTAATTTCTGCTGGGATTTACATGAATCCCTGCCGACCCTCTTGTACCCCAGTCATGCCGGCCACCAAGGCGGCGCCGATGGGTGGCTCAGGAGCGGCGCGGACCTCGGCCACGTCGGCCAGTGTCAGGTTGGCCCCGTCCAGTTGGCGCACCACGGTGCGAGCGAGTTGCTCGACGCTGAGCGACTGCGCATGGGTTTGCAGGGTGATGCGCTGGTTGGCGTTGTCGATAAACCCGGCACCGCGCACACCCGTGGCGCGGCGGGCGACGTCGAGGACGTCGCTTAAGCTCAGGCCATACTTGAGCAGCCGCTCGGGCTGAACCTGAACCTGGAACTCCTTGACCTCGCCGCCGAACACCGCCACCTTGGCGACGCCAGGGACGGCCAGCAGGCGCGGCTTGAGCGTCCAGTCGGCGAGGGTGCGCAACTCCATCAGGGAGCGTTTCTCCGATGTGAGACCAACAGCCATCACGACGCTGGTGGAAGAGGTCAGTGGAGACATGGACGGCGCCCGCACACCGCGGGGCAGTTGGGTGGCTAGCGCGGTTAGGCGTTCGCCCAGATTCTGACGGTCGCGGTAGATGTCGCTCTTGGGATCGAAAGTCACGGTAATCACCGACAAGCCCTGGATGGACTGCGAGCGCAGCGCATCCACACCGGCCACGCCATTGACGGCGTTCTCGACAGGCTGGGTTACCAGCACTTCCACCTGCTCGGGCGCTAGACCCGGCGCCTCGGTCTGGATCGTCACCTGGGGCGGGGCGAACTCCGGGAACACGTCGTACTTGGCTCCGGAAAACGCATAGAAACCGTAGGCGGCAAACAGGACCGCGAGTGCAAGCACGACCCCCTTGTAACGCAGGCAAAAACCGATGATGCCGGCGAGCGGGCCGGAGATAGGCGCCGGCTTCATTTGCCTTCCTCGCCAACCTGAATCTGGGCGCGCAGCTCTTCCGACAGCAGCATCTGGGCGCCTCGTACCACCAGTTCCGTCCCCTTGAGCATTCCCGGCGCGAACCAGCCCTGCTCGACCGGCGTGGCGGCCGGCAGCTCCTTGCGCACGAAGCGGTCCGGCGCGCTGCGCTGGTAGATCCAGGCCTTGCCTTGCCACCAGACCACCGCCGCCGCGGGCACGATGCCGCCAGATTGTTCGGCGCCCGTCGGCAGGTAAGCCGTGAGGGTGGTGCCCGGCAACAGCCCATCGGCCGGCGCGGCATAGAAGAAGGTGGTGCCCTGAATGCGCGGGTCCGCCTGGGGCGAGGGCGAAATGAGGCGGGCGGTGCGGAAGCTGCCGTCGTTCGCGGCGACCCGTACCGTGGCGGGCGCTTTCGTCACGCCCGTTCCCGAGGGTGTCGCCACCCGCAGCAAGACTTCCTGCTGTTCCGCCAGGCGCCGGAACAAGGGAGCGTTGCCGGAAATGGCGGACGCCAGCACGCCGCCCCATTTCTGCCGCGCGCCGCGCCCAACCGCATCGAGCGCTTCTTCAGCGCCGCGGGCCACCGCCTCATCCGCACGCCATGCAGCTTCCGCCGTCTCCAGAGTCTTGAGGGAGAGGTTCTGCTCCTCGCCGTGCAGCGCCTTGACCCGCTCGTATTCGCGCCGCGATGCCTGCAGCGCCGCCTGGCTCTTGTCGGCCTGGGTCTGGGCCGCGATATGGGTATTGCGCAGGTCGATCAGTTCTTGCGCAGGCAGGACCATGGCGAGCGCCTCGATCTCGCCGCGCCGGGTCGTCTTCTGCACGGGTTCGACAGCGATGTCGGCCCGCTTCTGGGTGTCGGCGTCGAAAACCACCGCCGTGCCGTCGGCGTGGGCGACGACGCGCGATGGCACCTGCACCGGCCGCTCGCGCTCCTGCTCCAGGGCGAACTCCTTGCGCCCCTCGATGAATCCCCAAACGGCCAGGACCGCGACCGCGATCCCGACCCCCAGCCCGATGAATGCTTTCTTGTTCACGGTTGCTCTCCGTTGCGAATGGTTTTGGTCATGACCGCTTCGGCGGCCACGGCGGGAATGGCGGCTTCCCCGATGGGCCGGCGCAGCGCGTCCTGCATGCGGCCCAAGGTCTGTTGTGCCTGCGACAGGGCGTTGATGCGCGCCAGCTCGGCGGCCGCGGTCTCATAGCGGGCGGAGAGCCACGTCAGCCGGTCCGCCTCGCCGGCCCGGAAGGCCGCGGCGGCGGCTCGCTCCTTCTTCTGCTGCTCGCGCAGCAGGACATCGGCGGTTTCGAACATCCGGACGGCATGGCCGTAGCCGGCCAAGGCCTGGTCCACTTCGGCAATCGCTTTCGCCTGAGTGGACAGGAAGACGGCGGCCGCTTCCTTGCGCCGCGCTTCGGCCTCGGCGATGGGGCCTTCGTTGCGGTTCATCAGCGGCAGCACGAGGGAGAGTCCGAGCGACCACTTCACCGCCCCTTGGTCCCAGCTATAGCCCGGCCCCAGGGAGATATCCGGATACTGCTTGGCGACTTCCAGTTGCAGCGCGGATTGGCTTGCCTCGTACTCGGCGAGGGCGGCCAGCACGTCGGGCCGTGCGAGCAGCGCCTGGCGCCGCAATCCAGCGGGCGGCAATTCGGTGGGCTGCACGATGTGCTCGAAGCCATCGAAGCCATCGAAGGCAATCTCCCGGCCTTCGAGGGCGCTCATCGGCACCCCCACGGCCGCTGCCAGGCGCGCCAGATTCTCGGCCCCCTGCTTGCGGTTCTCGGCAAGGGCCAGAGTGGCCTGGTTGAGGGTGAGCCGCGCCTGGGTGAGATCGGGCTGGGAGGCATAGCCTGCCGCGAACCGGCGATCCAGCACGTGGGCGATCTCCTGCTGGAGGTTGCGTTGCCGGGCGACCTGCGCCTCGGTCGGGTAGGTGGCCAGCAGGCTCGCACGCACGCGGCTGCGCACCTGCCATACAGCTTCGGCTTCGCGCAGCCGGGCAGCCTGCGCCAGATGTCGCGCCTGTTCGATCCGGTAGTCGCGCTTGCCCGCCGTTTCGATGGGAATGCCCAGGCCTAGTCCATAGGTCCACGGCGACTGGCCGGCTGGCGTATCCGTGTTGTTCTGCAACGATGCCCCAAGGGTCGGATTCGGCCGGGTGCCAGCGGTGACGATGCGGGCTTGCGCGAGCAGGGTCGCGGCTTGGGCGGTCCCGAGGTCGGGATGGAAGCGCAACGCCGCCAGGGTAAGGGTCGTGATGTCCCAGGATTTCGGCGGCCAGGGTGCAATCTCATGGCCCACGCTGCGCTCGACGAACTGCCGGACCTCCGGGGCGTCCAGGCGCCGGAACTCGAACGCCGTCTGCTGGGCGGCCGGATCGAGCGGTTTGGGCGTATAGCTCGCGCAGCCGGAGAGCAGCAACAGGAGCGGAATGGATAAGCGCTTCATCTTCCCTCATTCTTGACGGATGGATTGTTGGAATGGCCCACGGCCATCGGGTGACGGTGCGAGGCGGACGGAAGAATACGGGCACCAAGGGAACCGGAAAATGACCGAAACCTGACTGTTTGGTCATCTTCGACGCTGTTGCGTCGCGGAGGACCTGGCCGACCGCCTGCACCCTGAACGGCATCCGGAAATCCGGGCCCAAGGACATGGCCGCCGCAGCGGTTCTCGTGGCCAGCGTCACAGCCTTCATGCTGGCCGTGGCTTTCCTCTTCCGGTGAGCCGTCCCGGCCTGTCAGGCGGTGATAGGGGTGGCCGGGAATTTCAGGATGACGGTCGTACCCCGGTGCAGTTTGCTCTGGATCGACACCGTGCCGCCGTGCAACTGCATGATGAACTGGACGATGGCCAGGCCCAGCCCAGTGCCGGCGCTTCCCCGCGATCGAGCGCTGTCGGCGCGGTAGAAGCGATCGAAGACGTGAGGCAGGTCTTCGACCGCGATCCCGTCGCCGGTATCGCTGACGGTGATCTCGGCGGCATGGTCCGGCGTTTCCCGGGCCGCAATGACGATGTGCCCGCCGCCGGGTGTGTGGCGCAAGGCGTTGGCCACGAGATTGCCCAACGCCCGCCGCAACAGGCCAGTGTCCGCCATGACCTGCCCCGCCCCCTGGGCGACCAGGGTCACGCTCTGCTCGTCGGCCAGCGCTTGGTAGAAGTCGCACACGGTGGTGATTTCGTGCTCCAGCGGAAGCGGTTTCTTGTCCAACTGGGCATCCGGTTGTTCGGCGCGGGCGAGAAAGAGCAAGGCATCGACCAGGGCGGCCAGCCGCTGATACTCCTCCGCCGCCGACTCGATGCAGGCGCGGTAGGCATTGTCCGAGCCACCTCTGGTCAGCGCCAGTTCCGCTTCGCCCTGCAGGATATGCAGCGGGGTGCGTAACTCATGCGCGATGTCGGCGGAGAACTGCGACATCCGGGCAAAGGAGTCTTCGAGCCGGGCCAGGAGTTGGTCGAAATTGGTGGCGAGCGGTTGCAACTCCCTTGGCCAAGCGCCATCGCCGACACGGCGGTGCAGGTCGGCGGCGCTTAATTCGGCGACCAGCGCCGCGAGTTTCGAGACGGGCCGCATGCCGCGGTGGGCAATGAGGTAGCCCGCCGCCACGGCCACCCCCAAGGCGGCGGATATGACCAGCCATAGTATCCGCCGGTAGGCGGCCAGTAGTTCCTCTTCCTTTGAGCGGCTCATTGCCGCCTGCACGGTAAACCCAGCGCCTACTGCAGCCCGGGCCGACATGAGACGGTAGATGCCGCCCTCGGCCGACTGCCAGTCCGAGCCGTGCGCTGCTTCCGACTCCAGCGACTGCGGCGGCCAGCCGTGAAAGACCGTCGTATGGCCAGCGGGCGCCTCGATGACGACCTCACCACGGGTATCCAGGACGCGGATCTGAATGCCTGGGAGCATGGTCGCTTCGCGTTGAACCTCCTCTCGGAGCATGGCGGAGCCGGGCGGGTGGAGCAGCAGGATCGCCCGCAGCTCGGCGATGCGGCCGGCGAGCATCTGGTCATCTTCCTGGCGCAGGCGCTCGGCCAGCACCCAATACAGAGCGCCGCCGGACGTCGCGATCAGGGTGATGCTCAGCAACGCATACCAGAGCGTGAGGCGGGCTGCGATGGATCTCGATTGGTTCCCGGCCGGACCCGCGAGAGCTGCCACGGCCTCAGTCCCGGGCTTCGAGGACATAGCCCACGCCGCGGAGGGTATGGATCAATTTCCGCTCGAAGGGATCGTCCACCTTTCGCCGCAAGCGGCGGAACGCGACATCGACGACGTTGCTGTCTCCATCGAAATTCATGTCCCACACCTGTTCGGCGAGCCGGGTGCGGGTCAGCACCTGACCCGGATGGCGCAGGAGATATTCCAGCAGCCGGTACTCCTGGGGCGCGAGGTCGAGCGGCTGTCCGGCCCGCGCCGCCCGGTGCCGCACCAGATCCATGTCGAGGTCGCCGTAGCTCAGCACTTCCGTCCGCCGCACCGGCCCCCGCCGCAACAGGTTGCGCACCCGGGCCTGCAGCTCCGAAAAGGCGAAGGGTTTGACCAGATAGTCGTCGGCTCCCGACGTCAGCCCTCTCACCCGGTGTGAGACGGCATCGAGCGCCGTGAGCAGGAGCACCGGCTGGTCCGGGCGCTGTTTGCGGATTTCCTGCATCACCCACCAGCCGTCGCGCCCGGGCAGCATCACGTCGAGCACGATGGCATCGTAGTCGCCGGTGGTGGCCAGATGCAGGCCATCCATGCCGTCGGTGGCGACATCGACGACGAAACCTTCCTCGGTGAAACCCCGCTGGACGAAAGCCGCGGTCTTCGGCTCGTCTTCGACCACCAGAATTCTCATTGCTGTTCCTCCCGTTGCAAATACCCGGCCAGGATGAGCGCACTGGCTGCTGCAATTATCGCGGCGACACCGAAAGCCAGCGCCGGTCCGCCGATTTTCCAGATCCATCCAAACAGGACACCGGCCGGGATGGCGGCGAGGCCGCCGTAGGCCAAGGCCAGTGCCGCCCAGCCTACGACGCCACAGAATGATCCTGGGCGGTGGCTTTGCAGTGGCTGTTGGACATGGAAACCGCAATCTTCTTGGCGCTGCCATGCAGCCCAACAGCGGTGACTTTTACCTCCTGAATACTCAAAGTTTGAGCATTAAAAGATTCACGTAGCACATTGATTTATAAGAATATTTCTTGATTTGTTCGAAACATTACTTCAGAAATATTCGAAGCTTTATTTAAGCTGTTTGCAGGTTCTGCGATGTTGGGAACTGTGACTTTACTTCATACGATGTATATTATGTTAAATAATAAATTCAAGAAAAAAATCATCTCAATTGACCTCAAAACTCACGGTCGGCGCACTGGCATCCGTGAAGGACGCCCCCAGGGCAATCAAGCCCTTGCCATGAAGAACACACTCCTCGCGACGCAGCAACAGCTCTGAACGCGCTCCGACAAAACGAATCCAGGTGCCGTAGCTGCTCATGTCGATCAGCATGATCCGGCCGTGGCGCCATTCAAGACGGGCATGCGTGCGCGACACACGAGGATCGGCCACGACGAACTCGCAATGCCGGATACGACCCAGATGCACGGGCAACTCGAAGGACCGGAAGACGCGTTTCTGGTCACCCCAGCTGAGATGGACTTCCTGGCCCAAGGCATCGGCCTTGGCCGCCTTGCTTACGGGATCCAGGTCGCCCTGCATGGTGATGAAGTCGGTGGACTGGTCTTCATGCCACTCGACCTGGTACACATTGCAGGGTTCGACCCGGCCACGCACACTGATGGGGCCCAACGACCGGTAACGGATGCCATTGGCGCGGCTGGAATAGTCCAGATCGGGGCTTTCAGCCCATATTTCATGGGGGCCCGCCAGATCGCTGAGTCGGGAGGCGATATTGACGGCATCACCATAGCAATCCCCGTTGACGATTTCCACCTCACCGCTGGCCACACCCACGCGTATCGGCAGGTGCTCGGCCAGAGGCTGCTGCAAGAGGTTCATCTGGTGCTGGCGCTGCAGTTCGACGACGGCGTTCACGGCCACCGTGGCATCCGAAAAAACCGTCAGGACGCCATCGCCCAAGGTCTTGATGACCTGCCCTCCGCGGGCTTGCAGCATCTCGCAGATCCAGCGCGTCAGCTGGGTCACGGCTCGTGTGGCCCTGGTGTTACCTAGTGACTCGAAAACGGAGGTACTGCCAGTGAGATCAGTGAAAACGACGGTGGTGTTGACACCCATGCGCGGACTTGATTGATTTCTTCTGTGGACAGTTTAGGGCATCGCCGTACGCTTGGATACCGAGGTTCACCCCAGGTCCAGTCTGGCTGGACAAGCATACAGCCCTGCGGTGTTGCCTGATGTATCTTGGGTAAATTATTGATTTATATGTTGTTTTCGGATGACATTCAGAGCAAAAATCTGTTGTGGGAAATCCGCAGCGAAATTACCCTGCGGAAGTCGTTGAGTCTGTTGATCCCTACATACAAGAACATCTATGCATAAACTGGCCGGCCAATTCATCAGCAGCATGCAGGGGCTGTTGGGACGTCCCATGGTGGAGGACACTCGCGCCACGGTCCGCATCGAGGACATCCGCCAAGCCATGCTCGACTCCCTCGGTGACGAGGGCTGCACCAGCTACCCGCACATTGAACGGCGCGTGCTTTTTGCGCCGGACCTGCAAGGTCTTTGGTATCTGCGTGCCGACATCATGGTGGCCATCTCCTCTCTGCAAGGCGAGGGAGTGGCCAATCAGAAGATCCGCCTGATCACCCGCATGTTCGAGGGCCTGCTGCCCAAGGGCATGATCACGCGTCCCGGCGCACTCAGCCGCTAAGGGAATGCCGACCAAGTCCCTCCGTCCGGACTGAGCCTGGCCTGTCCTGAACCGGGTCGAAGGGCTCAACGCGAACGGACTGGTTCAGCACAGCCTCAGGCCACGGATCGCGTTTTAATGCATGTGGGCGTGTTCGCCCCACAACAGCAGTACATCACGCCCCTGCACCACCAGATCGCAAGCCTGCCCCACCGGCAGCAAGACTTTGGTGGGTACATGTCCAAAAGGCAGGTTGGTCAGGACAGGCACCTTGAGCTGGCTGCGCAGCCAGTTGATCACGGATTGCAGTTTGAAGCCCTGGTCGTGCGGCACCAGCTTGTAGCCGGTGAATTGCCCCAGCACGATGGCCTTCTGCCGGGCCAATACACCTGCATGCAACAACTGCGTCAGCATGCGCTCGATCCGGTAGGGGTGCTCGGTCACATCTTCCAGAAACAGGATGCCTTCTTTCACGGCCGGGAAATACGGCGTCCCGAGCAGGGCGCACAGCACGGCCAGATTGCCCCCCCATAGCACACCGTCGTCCACCTTGAAGTCGGCGGCATCGCCCAGGCGCCGGGCATGGAATGCGCCGGCCGCGGCGATATCGGCTTCGCGCTCCTTGTGCTGACGCCAGCCCGCACCTTCCCCCTGCCCCTGGATCAGGTCGTCGAAACAGGCTTCCATGATCTCGTCCGGGCCGCCCTGTCCGCCGGCCCCATGGCCATCGGCCACGTCGGACCGGTCACTCACACCGAAGCCCTCGCACAGGGAGGGCCCGGCCCAGGTCACCGCCCCAGCCTGGGCCAGCACGGCCAGCTGGAAGGCCGTGAAATCACTGAGGCCGACAAACTGCGTGCCCTTGTCCACGGCCTTGGCCACGCGTTTGTACGAAATGCCGGGGAGGATGCGGGTCAAACCATACCCACCCCGGGAAATCATGGCCACGTCGGCGCCACTGGCGGTCGCCCGGTCGATGGCGGCCAGGCGGGTGGCGTCATCACCGGCAAAACGCTGGTGGCTGGCCAGCGCCGCTTCGTCGACCTCGACCTCGTGGCCCAGGGCCTGCAGGCGCTTGACCCCGCGACGAAAGGCCGCCTTGTCGCGCACGGCACCCGAGGGGGAATAGATGTAAATGTGCTTTTTCATGAAGCTGCTGATTATCGGGGCGCGAAATGACGAAGTGCCGCCTGTGCGATGGTCTCGCCCTGCTCCTGGACGAAATGCCCGCCCTCCTCGACACGCATGGGTTCGGGACAACCGCGTATCGTTTGCTGCAACAGCTGCATCACAGGCCAGCCCAGCACCGGATCCTGCATGCCCACGGCCATGAGGCTGCGGCCCCGCCAATCGTTCTGCCAGAATGCGCGCGCCTGGCACGAGATGGCGGCGCCATCGGCCTCTGGCGTCCCGGGCGCCATGGGTGGAAAGGCGCGCAAAGCCGCACGGTGGCCGCGATCAGGGAAAGGCGCGTTGTAGGCTGCGCATTCCGCCTCGTTCATCTGCGGGTTGCCGCGCGCCAGCAGGCGGCCCACGTCGAAGTCCGGTTTTTTGGCACACATCTCGCGCCAGGCCAGAAAACCCGGCGTGAGAGGGCGGTCACCAGTGGCCAGCAGGGTGTTCATCAGCAACAAGCCCTCGTAGCGCTGCGGCGCAACCATGGGCAGGGTCAGGCCGAGCAAACCACCCCAGTCCTGGACCACGAGTGCGATATTTTTCAGATCGAGTTGCTCGACGAACTCCAGCAGCACCTGGCGGTGCCAGCTGAAGCTGTGCATGCCCTCCTTCTTGGGCTTGTCGCTGCGGCCGAAACCGATCAGGTCCGGCGCCACCACGCGATGTCCTGCCGCAAGAAACACGGGGATCATCTTGCGGTAGAGATAGCTCCAGCTCGGGTTGCCGTGCAGGCACAACCAGGTCAGCGGCGCCTCCCGTGGCCCTTCGTCCAGATAGTGCAGGCGCAGGCCCGCCAGGGCGGGCAGGTCACTGAGGTAGTGCGGCGTCCACGGGTAGCCGGGCAGATCCATGAAACGATCCTCCGGCGTGCGCAATGCATCCTCGCGCACCGGCTGGCTCAGACGGCGCTGGCTCTCGCGCTTTGCCTGGAAAAAATCCTGCAGCAGTGTCCCGCACTCTCCCGCCAGCACGCCACCCTGCACCACCGTCTGGTGGTTCAACTGCGGATGGGAAAACAGGTTCAGCACGGAGCCGGCCGCACCGGTCTTGGGGTCAGGCGCCCCGAACACCACCCGTTTCAGGCGGGCATGCAGCAGGGCCCCGGCACACATGGGACAGGGCTCCAGTGTGACAAAAATCTCGCAATCCTCCAGCCGGTAGTTGCCCAGCCGGGCGGCGGCATCACGCAGGGCGCAGATCTCTGCATGCGCCGTGGGGTCGCGGCCACCTATGGGGGTGTTGTGCCCGACCGCAAGCACCTCACCGCGATGCACCAGCACGGCCCCCACCGGCACCTCGCCGGTCGTCCCAGCCAGGCGGGCCTGTGCCAGGGCCGACTGCATGAAATGCTCGTCAGTGGTTGCCATGCAGGCCCAGTCGCTCCATCCAGGTGGCCAGTTCGCGTTCGTTCTCGCTGCCGGCAGCATAGGCCGTCTTCATGGCAGCATGGGCTTCCGGCCGGTGCTGGTTGATCTTGAGTTTGCACTGCAGGGCCGTGATGCGCAGCTCGAAGGCCACGATGCCGGCGAGCATCTTGTGCGCATAGTCCTCCCCCAGGCTGCGCCATTGCGCGGCGTAAGCAGGTTCGTGGTCGCCGATGAGTTTCTTCAGCAAACCATCCTTGGCTTGGGCATCCTCGACCAGTGCAGCCGACACGGTGCAATGCACGGCCAGATAGTTCCAGGTGGGGACCCGTGCCAGATCCGGGTAGACACCGGGCGACATATAGGCGTGCGGCCCCATGAAGGTCACTACGGCCTGGGGCCGGGCCTGCAGGTGGCGCCAATGCGGGTTGGGCTTGGCCACATGCCCGAGCAGCACCAGTTGCTCGCCCGCCTCCTGCACATGCAGGGGAAGGTGGGTGACATAGGGCAGGCTGTCGTCATCCAGGCTGATGAGGCTGGCAAAGGGATACCCGTGCATCAGGGCCAGGGCGTGCGCGCGTTCTTCGGATTTGAATTGGGGAGGCAGGTACATGGTGCTAGGGCCTGTTCACACTCATTTCGCAAGTGCGAACAGGGTTAAAACCGCACCAATCTAGGCGCGCGACGACGCCCAGGCTGGCCGCCTGGGCTAGGAATGCAACAGCGAGTGGCGCGGTTTTAACCATGTTCCCTCCGGGGCATGACTTTTTTGATCCGCAACGCATCTTGTGAAATGAGTGTGAACAGGCCCTAGTCCGAAGTCTATCGCGGCCGCGCGACCCTGGCTTCAGGGCCCTTCGGCCACGACGACACGGTTGCGCCCCTGCTGCTTGGCGGCATACAGAGCCTGATCCACCCGTTTCAGGGCGGCCTCCGCCGAGTGGTCATCGGCCGCGATGAGGCCGGCCCCGACGCTGATGCTGTAGCTTATTTCGAGCTTGCCGTAAGGAACCGGGGTTCGTCCCACCTGTTCCCGCAGGCGTTCGGCCAGCGTGCGCAAGCCCTCCAGGTCGGTATTGGGCAGGACCACGACAAACTCTTCACCACCCCAGCGGCCGGCGATGTCGATGCCACGCAACTGCGCACGCAATTGTCCGGCCAGGGCCCGTATGACAGCATCGCCGGCATCGTGCCCGTACTGGTCGTTGATGGATTTGAAATGGTCGATGTCGATCATCAGCAGGCCCGAGGGTTCGCCGCGCAGGGCCCGCTTCCACTGCTCAGTCATGTACTGTTCACTGACGCGCCGGTTGTTCAAGCCGCTCAGGGCATCGGTGCGCGCCATGACGGCCAGCTCGGCATTGGCCTGTTCCAGCTTGCGGATGAGTTCACTGGACAGGCTCTGCCAGCGCATGAAAAGACGGTAGCCGAAAAAGACCAGGAACAGGATGATGATCGCGAAGATCCAGAAAAACACCCAGCTGGTCGCGCGCATGATTTCGGCGGCCTGGAAGATCGCGGCCCCGTCGCCGAGCGCTATGGCCCGCCCCACCCGGCCACTCCCCAGACCGATGGTCACGAAACCATAAGCCAGCACCCCCAGCAGCATGACGGCAATCAGCCGCAAGACCCGCCGACGCGCCTGCGTGGCATCCTGGCTCAGATAGGCCGGATGGCGCAGTTGCCAGCGCATGATGGCCGGCCCACTGGCATACAGCAGGGGCCCCGCCAGCAAGACACTCTGGAGGAAAGAGCCCAGCCACCAGCCCTGCCAGATCGCGAGCACGGCCGTGGTGTCGATGCGGTTGGTGTAGCACCAGACCAGCGCCCCCGCAGAACCGAAGACACTGGCCACGAAAGCCAGTTGGGCGTAGACCAGCAGGGATTCCAGGGTGCGCAGGCTGCGCGAGACCGCAATGCCCCGGTAACCCAGCACCAGCACGGCAAAACCCAGGGGGTTGGCGCAGGCGAACAGCAGTGCCCAGGCCCAGGGCATGCCCGCATAAAGTGCCAGCGACAACGTGGCCAGATAGGCCGGGATGGCGCCCCACCACCAGCCGAAATTCAGGGTCCACCAAAGACAGATCAGCAAGGGAGGGTAGACGGTGATGTAGATGTCGACGCCACCGAAGGACAGGGGCAGGCCGGACCACCGCTGGATCACGGTCATCAGGCCGAGGCCGATGCTGCAGACCATGCTCAGCAGCCAGCCGCCAAAGATCAAGGTGCGGGTGCGACGCGGGGCCAGACGCCAGAGCTGCCGGGGCGCCACCGAGCGAAAGGCTTCCGGCGCCCCGTCGATCAGGGGCAGCACTTCTACAGCGCGGGCCGACTTGCTCACCTGCCTATGATGGCATGTTCCGGTCTGCCAGTCACGCCGATCCGGGGCCGCCCCATGAAACACACTTTCTGCTATCTTTAGCCGCAACAGAGACAAGTTCAGGGCACGACGGGAACAGGCATGAGCGGCGCGCTGGTGGGATTCCGGATCGACGGCAAGAAGAAGCTGCTGCGGCTGCATGGCGAACGCAGCTGCGAAGGCGTGCTGAACGAACTGCTGCGCTATCTGCAAAAGGTCGGCGATGCCCGTCTGCGCAGCTATGCACGCGCGCTGCAGATGATCACCCCGGCGCAGGGACCCTTCCCCGCCGAAGCCGCCAGCGCCGCCATCCAGGCCTGCTTCGAGGATCACTTCGGGGAAACCTGCCGTGTGCACGGCAGTTGGACCGAAACCTTCGCGGCCTTCCCCGGGCTGGAAGGCTGGCATGCCGGCCTGCCCTATCTGCCGGCCGCCAGCATCGACCACTGTGGCGACGTGTGCTGGGGCTTTCTGATCGAGCTTGACGCCAACGAACTCCAGATCTTCGTCAACCGCAATGCGCGCTTCCGCTGGCGTGACATGGCCGACACGCAGTCCGCCTACTGCGCCCTGCGCCTGGAACAGGCGCGCCTGCTGACGGCGCAGGACCTCTCGGCTCTGCACGGCCTGTTGCACCAGCACTCCTACTCCGATGGCATTGACCCGCACCTGCCCATGCGCGACGGGGTTTCCGCCCCCTTCCCTGGTCCCGGCGACTGGCGGGCGCGGCTCCAGCTGGCCCATGGCCGCGTGCGCCTGCTGCTCGAGCGCGGGCCGATCAAGGCCCGGATCCGGCAGGTGGGCGAACTGAAACTCGACGATGCCCATTGCGGAGCCCTGCTGCGCGAGGCGCTCGATCCGCCCGTGTTGACGCTGTCGCTGGCCATCTATGGCCCGGGCGCCAACCTCGGCCAGGTGGCCCATGTGGCACTGCGGCGGTCACAACTGCCTTTCAGCCCCGGAGAGGGTGGTTTGCCGCTGCTGGACCTGGGCCTGAGCCCGGGTTCCGGCCTGCAACTGCCTCTGGGGCCGGGGTTTTTCGACGCGGTGCGGGCGCGCTTTCTGGACGCCGGCATGAGCGCACAGGGCTGGCGTTTCCTGATCAGGCAGGACCATGCGGTGCTGCGAGCGCTGCTGCAGTTTTTCCCGCCTTCGGCCCGCATCCTGCGCGCTTTCGCCCACTTCATCAATCTGCTGGCCAGCGCGCTGCAGAACGAAGCCCTGCGGCTTGAACGCTGCCAGCCGGCCCTGCGCGGCATGGAACGCATCCTCGACCGCACACGGGGCCGTCCGGGCCCTCTGCGCGAGGAAAACGCGCGCATCTTCCTGCGCGCCGTCATGCGCGCCCGCCTGTCGCCGGAGGACGAAGCCAATCTGCCGCACGATGCACAGGACGTATCCGATTTTGTCTATTCGCACACGGCCGTGCTCAAGGGGGCGACCTGGCGCTCCCTGTGCCGTCGCTCCGGCGCCTGGCACCGTGCGCTGCTGATCACCGTCGATCCCGAGAAGGACGTGCACTGGGCCGCCCTGCTCCCCCGCTACACGGCCGGCCTCTTTCTCGCAGTGGAGCTGGACACCGGCTCTCTGCTGGCTGAGGAGGGGCTGGAGCAGCGGCACTGCATAGGCACCTACGTCAATGCCTGCGCCAGTGGCGCCACGCGTGTCTTTTCCCTGCGCCGCAACGGCAGGCGCACGGCGACGATCGAGCTGCAGCGCAACCACGACGGTTCCTGGCGCATGGTCCAGATCCGGGGCAAGGCCAACACGGTGATCCAGGACCCGGCCATGCTCGATGCGGCCGACCAGGTGGCGCAGGCCTATTCAGAGGCGGCGCAGTTGCGGGCCCATCTTCTGCCCCCGCAGGAAGGGCCGGAAGCCGGCAGCTATGCGCCCCCGACCTACCTCATCCACCGGCAGGAGCACTGGACGGGCTAAGCCCGCCCTCGTCGCTTACTCCCACTCGATGGTGGCCGGCGGCTTGGAGCTCACGTCGTAGGTCACGCGGTTGATGCCGCGCACCTCGTTGATGATGCGGCTTGAAACCCTCTTGAGCAGCGCATAGGGCAGCTCGGCCCAGTCGGCTGTCATGAAGTCGCTGGTCTGCACGGCACGCAGGGCCACGACGTAGTCGTAGGTGCGGCCGTCGCCCATCACGCCCACGCTCTTGACCGGCAGGAAGACCGTGAAGGCCTGGCTGGTCAGGTCGTACCAGGTCTTGCCGCTGGCCTCGTCCTTGAAGTTGCGCAGTTCCTCGATGAAGATGGCGTCGGCGCGGCGCAGCAAGTCGGCGTATTCCTTCTTCACCTCGCCCAGGATGCGCACGCCCAGGCCCGGGCCGGGGAAGGGATGGCGGTAGACCATGTCGTGCGGCAGGCCCAGGGCCACGCCGAGTTCTCGCACTTCGTCCTTGAACAGATCGCGCAGGGGTTCCAGCAGCTTCAGGCCCAGCTGTTCCGGCAGGCCGCCCACGTTGTGATGGCTCTTGATGGTGACGGCCTTCTTGCTCTTGGCGCCGCCCGACTCGATGACGTCGGGATAGATGGTGCCCTGGGCCAGCCACTTGGCGCCCTTGGCGCCCTCACCCTTGAGCTTGGCCGCTTCGGCCTTGAAGACATCGACGAAGAGGCCGCCGATGATCTTGCGCTTCTGCTCGGGTTCGCTGACGCCCGCCAGCCTGCCCAGGAACAGCTCGCTGGCGTCCACCCGGATGACCTTGGCGTGCAGCTTGCCGGCGAACATGTCCATGACCATGTCGCCCTCGTTCAGGCGCAGCAGGCCGTGGTCGACGAAGACGCAGGTCAACTGGTCGCCGATGGCGCGATGGATCAGCGCCGCCGCCACGGAAGAATCGACACCGCCGGACAGGCCCAGGATGACCTCCTCGTCGCCCACCTGCCGGCGGATGGCCTCCACGGCCTCCTTGACGTGGTCGCGCATGACCCAGTCGGCCCGGGTGCCGCAGATCTCAAGCACGAAACGCTCCAGGATCGCCCTGCCCTGCACGGTGTGCGTGACCTCGGGATGAAACTGCACCGCATAGAAGCGGCGCTGCTCGTCGGCCATACCGGCGATGGGGCAGCTGGGCGTGGAAGCCATGAGCTTGAAACCGGGCGGGAAGGCCGTGACCTTGTCGCCGTGGCTCATCCAGACCTTGAGCATGCCGTGGCCCTGGTCCGTGGTGAAGTCGGCGATGTCCTTGAGCAGCGCGGTGTGGCCATGGGCCCGCACCTCGGCGTAACCGAATTCGCGCTGGTGGCCGCTTTCGACCTTGCCGCCGAGCTGCTGGGCCATGGTCTGCATGCCGTAGCAGATGCCCAGCACTGGCACACCCAGCCCGAACACGGCCTGCGGCGCCTTGTCGGTGCTTTCCTCGTAGACGCTGGCGTGGCTGCCGGACAGGATCACGCCCTTGAGCTGGCCGTCGGCGGCGAACTGCCGCACCCACTCATCCGTGACATCACAGGGATGGACCTCGCAATAGACATGCGCCTCGCGCACACGGCGCGCGATCAGCTGCGTGACCTGGGAGCCGAAATCGAGGATGAGAATCTTCTGGTGTTGCATGGCGGTACAGGAACGGTTCGGTCCATCTGA
Source organism: Curvibacter fontanus (assembly GCF_054780335.1). NCBI lineage: Bacteria > Pseudomonadati > Pseudomonadota > Betaproteobacteria > Burkholderiales > Comamonadaceae > Curvibacter > Curvibacter fontanus. Next base: position 56,177 of record NZ_BAAGWN010000045.1, on the reverse strand, counting down.
AAGGCAAAGGCCCGAACGCCGTGGATGGGGGTTCGGGCCTGGGCTGCGGTTGTCTCAGTCAGCGCGGTAGTTAGGCGCCTCTTTGGTGATTTGGACATCATGCACATGGCTCTCGCGGATGCCGGCCGAGGTGATCTCCACGAACTCGGCCTGGTTGCGCATCTCCTCGACGGTGGCGCAACCGCAATAGCCCATGCTGGCGCGCAGGCCGCCGGCCATCTGGAAGAGGATGGCGACCACCGAGCCCTTGTAGGGCACGCGGCCCTCGATGCCTTCGGGCACCAGCTTGTCGGCCTGCGGGTTGCCGGCCGTCGACTCCTGGAAGTAGCGGTCGGCGCTGCCCTGCTGCATGGCGCCGATGGAGCCCATGCCGCGGTAGCTCTTGTAGCTGCGGCCCTGGAACAGCACGATCTCGCCCGGCGCCTCTTCGGTGCCGGCGAACATGCCGCCCATCATGACGGTGCCGGCGCCGGCCGCGATGGCCTTGGCGATGTCACCGCTGTAGCGGATGCCGCCGTCGGCGATCAGCGGCACGCCCGTGCCCTTGAGCGCCGTGGCCACGTTGTCGATGGCCATGATCTGGGGCACGCCCACGCCGGCCACGATGCGGGTGGTGCAGATCGAGCCCGGGCCGATGCCGACCTTGACCGCGTCGGCGCCGGCTTCCACCAGGGCCAATGCGGCGGCGCCGGTGGCGATGTTGCCGCCGATGACATCCACCTGCGGGTAGGTCTGCTTGACCCAGCGCACACGGTCGATCACGCCCTTGCTGTGGCCGTGGGCCGTGTCCACCACGATGGCATCGACGCCGGCCTTGACCAGGGCCTCGACGCGGGCTTCGGTGCCCTCGCCCACGCCCACCGCCGCGCCCACGCGCAGGCGGCCGGCGGCGTCACGCGCGGCATTCGGGAAATTCAGCTGCTTGGTGATGTCCTTGACGGTGATCAGGCCCTTGAGCTCGAAGGCCTCGTTGACGACCAACAGGCGCTCCAGCTTGTGCTTGTTCAGCAGGGCCTTGGCCTCGGCCGGGGTGGTGCCGTCAGGCACGGTGATGAGTCGGGCGCGGGGTGTCATGATCTCGCGCACCGGCAACTCGTAGCGGGTCTCGAAGCGCAGGTCGCGGCCGGTCACGATGCCAACCACCTTGCCGCCATCCACGACCGGGAAGCCGGACACGCCCAGCTCGTCGGAAAGCTTCATCACATCGCGCACCGAGGTCTCGGGGCTGATGACCACCGGGTCGCGCAGCACACCCGATTCATAACGCTTGACCTTGGCCACCTGGGCGGCCTGCTCGGCCACGCTGAGGTTCTTGTGAACGATACCGATCCCCCCCTCCTGGGCGATGGCGATGGCCAGGCGGGCTTCGGTGACCGTGTCCATGGCCGCAGAGACCAGGGGCAGGTTCAGGGAAATATTGCGGGAGAAGCGGGTCGAGAGAGAGGTGTCCTTGGGGAGGACCTGGGAGTACGCCGGCACCAGCAACACATCGTCGAAGGTGAGCGCTTTACCTAGAAGGCGCATGTCTAAGCTCCAAAAAAGAGATTGTACCCGCCTCGATGCCAGTTTGCGGCGGCCCTGCCCCCGGCGCATCCTCTGCAAGCCGGGGTCAGCTAGAAATCAGCCAAGCGGCGCTACACTGCTGCCATGAAACCGATCCGCCCCCTGATCTGCCTGGCCCTGTGTCTCTACGCGCTCGCAGCCAGCGCCCAATGGCAATGGATGGACAAGGACGGCCGCAAGGTCTTCAGTGACCGGGCGCCGCCGTCCGACATTCCCGAGAAAAACATCCTCAAGCGGCCTGGTGGCCGGGGCTTCGCCCCCCCCGCACCTGTTGCCGCTCCCGCGGCAGAGCCGGCCGCCGCAGGCGGTGTGGACAAGGCTCTGGTGGAAAAGAGGAAACAGGCCGAGAGTGCGGAGGCTGCCAAGCGCAAGGCGGATGAAGATCGCAACACCCGCGCCATGGCCGAGACCTGTAGCCGGGCCCAACAAGCCAAATCCGGACTGGATTCGGGCGCACGCATGAGCCGCATCAATGAAAAAGGCGAGCGCGAATTCCTCGACGACGCCGCCCGTGCTGCCGAAGGTGAACGCCTGCAGGGCATCATCAACGAGAACTGCAAGTAACAGAGCCGAGCTCTGCTCCGGGGCGCAGTGCTAGCAGCCCGTCTTGGCCCCGGCCCGCTTCCGGGCGAAAAGCCCGGCCCGGCCGGCGCCCTGCTCGGCAAAACGCTCGCGTCGGGCCACCTTGGGATCGACGCGCAGGTCCCGGTACACCTCCACCCGGTCCTGGTCACGCAGCACCTGGCCGCGCGCGACCTTGCGCCCCCAGACCCCCACGACCACCTGCGTCAAATCGACATCGGGGCAGAGCTTGGCCAGGCCGCTGCTTTCCAGGGCCCGGGCCACGGTGGCGCCGGCCGGCAGGCGCAGGGATATCTCCCTCACCTGGCGCGCGACCGGCGCATAGACCACCAATACGTCGATGTCCATTTCAGCCCCCATAGACCTGCTCGGCCCGCTTGACGAAGGCGTCCACCAGGCTGGCGGCGATCTTGTCGAACACCGGCCCGACCAGCCGGCCCAGCAGGGCATTGGAAAAGCCGTAGTTCAAGGTCAGCTCGACCTTGCAGGCCCGCTGCCCGCCCTCGCCCACCGGCAGGAAATTCCAGCAGCCTTCGAGCTGTGAAAACGGCCCCTTGACCAGTTCCATCTTGACCTCGCTACCGGGCACATGGGTGTTGCGGGTGGTAAAGCTTTGATGGATACCGCTGAAAGCGATGCCGACCTCGGCCGTGGCGCCGCCCTCATGGGACTCGATGATGCGGGCGTGATCACACCAGGGCAGGAACTCGGGATAGTCGGTCACGCCGGTGACCAATGCGTACATTTCCTGCGGGCTGTACCAGATCAGAACGGACTTGTGGACGGTTTTCATAGAATGCTGGACCCGCAGGCCCAGACGGAATTGTAAGTTTGCTGCCCGCCCCCATTTGAGACTCCATGGCCAAAAAACCCGAAACGCCCGCCCGCATTGCCGACAACAAGAAGGCCGTCTTCAATTATTTCATCGAGGAACGCTTCGAGGCCGGCATGGTGCTCGAGGGCTGGGAAGTCAAGGCCGTGCGCGAAGGCAAGGTGCAGCTGACGGACGGCTACGTCGTGATCCGCGACGGCGAGATGTACATCATCGGCTGCCAGATCAATGCGCTCAAGACCGCCTCCACCCACGTACGGCCCGACGCGGTGCGGACCAAGAAGCTGCTGCTCAAGAAGGACGAGATTCGCCGTCTGGTCGGCAAAGTCGAGCAGAAGGGCTACACCCTGGTGCCCCTGAACCTGCACTGGAAGAATAACAAGATCAAGTGCGAAATCGGCCTGGCCAAGGGCAAGGCCGAGCACGACAAGCGCGACACCATCAAGGACCGCGAGGGCAAGCGCGAGGTCGAGCGAGCCATGAAAAGCCGCAGCCGCTAGGGCCTGTTCACGCTAATTTCTCAAGTGCGAACAGGGTGCAAAGGGTGCCAATCTAGGCGCGCGACGAAGCCCAGGCCGAGAGCCTGGGTGAGGAGTGCAACAACGAGTGGCGCCCTTTGCACCCTGTTCCCTTCGGGTTGCGGCCAAAAAGGCCATGCGGGGTGATGCGCGGACTTGCCGGGGGCCGACCCCGGCAAGTCCACGCGCCTACCGCATGACCTTTTTGATCCGCAACGCATCTTGAGAAATTAGCGTGAACAGGCCCTAAATATTTTCAGACGCATGGAATAAACCGGTGGCCGCCGGCGTTTACCCCCTTGAGCACGCTTTTGTGCCGCAACCCGACGGAGATGGACATGACTTTGACTGCTCCCCGCGCCAAGCGCGCCTTCCTGTTTCTCACCCTGAGCGCGGCCCTGCTGGCCGGCTGTGCTTCCATGGCCACCGGCCCCGCCAAGGTGTCCGATGGCGTGTTGACCGGCCCCAACGGCATGACGCTCTACACCTTCGACCGCGACGCGGCCGGCAGCGGCAAGTCCGTCTGCAATGGCCCCTGCGCCACCAACTGGCCACCCTTGATGGCCGGTGACATGGACCAGGCCGGCGGCGACTACAGCATCATCACGCGCGACGACGGCAAGAAGCAGTGGGCGATCAAGGGCAAGCCCCTGTACTACTGGGCCAAGGACATGAAACCGGGCGACCGCACCGGCGACGGCATCAACAAGGTCTGGCAGCTGGCGCGTCCCTGACGCTTTTCCGGGCGGCTTCCGTCTCCGTACAGAGTGCACACCAGATGGAACGCCCTGCCCTGATCGAACAGATTCCCGGCCTGCGCCGCTACGCGCGTGCGCTGACCGGGAATGCCTGGGCGGCCGACGACCTGGTGCAGGACACCCTGGAGCGCGCCTGCGCCAAGTGGCGCCTGTGGCGGGCGGGCTCCGACCTGCGGGCCTGGCTTTTCACGCTGATGCACAACCTCTACATCAGCCAGGTCCGCCACGCCCTGCGCCAGGGCGAACTGGCCCGCCCCCTGGACCTCGGCGAGCTGGACCAGGAGTTGCCGGCGCCGTCCGCGCCGCTGGACAGCGCCCTGGACCTGCAGCGCTGCCTGCTGCGCCTGCCCGAGGAGCAGCGCGTGGTGTTGCTGCTGGTCACGCTGGAAGACCTGTCCTACGCCGAAGTGGCCCGTATCACGGGCGTGCCGCTGGGAACGGTGATGTCGCGCCTGTCGCGCGCGCGCAGTCGACTGCAGGAGCTCATGACTGCGCCATCCGAGACCGCCGCGACGCCTGCCCTGCGGCGTCTCAAGTGAAACCGACGATGAACACCATGGACACACGACCCGATCAAACCGTCAGCGAAGAGGAGCTGCATGCGCTGCTGGACGGCCAACTGGATGCGCTCGGGCGTGCGGCGCTCGAAGTCCGCCTGGCGCTCGACCCTGCGGCCACGGCAACCCTGCAGGCCTGGCAACGCCAGCGCACCGCGCTGCGCGGGCTGCATCGACAGGTGCTGGAGGAAACCATCCCCGCCAGCCTGCTGGCCGCGGCCGGCCGGGCCGGACAGGCCCACCAGCAGGTGCAGCAGTGGTGGCGCTGGGGCGGCATGGCGGCGGGACTGGCCCTGGCCTTCGGCCTGGGTTGGCTCATGCATGGACAGAGCGGATCGGATTCGACACTGGCCCGCGCGCCGGCCGCACGCGAGTTCGTCCACCAGGCCGCCTGGGCCCACGCGGTCTATGCGCCCGAGGTCCGCCACCCCGTTGAAGTCGGTTCGGCCCAGGAAGAACACCTGGTGCAATGGCTGTCCAAGCGCCTGGGGCGCCCGCTCAAGCTCCCCAAATTGAACGGGCAGGGTTTCGATCTGGTCGGCGGCCGGCTGCTGCCGGGCAGTGACGGCGCACGCGCCCAGTTCATGTACCAGAACGCGCGCGGTGAACGGGTGACGCTCTACCTCGGCAGCACCCCCGGAGACATACGTGATGGCGACGCCGGCACGGAATTCCGCTACAGCGTGGATGGCCCGGTCCCGGGCTTCTACTGGGTGGAAGAAGGGTTTGCCTACGCGCTGTCAGGGGCGCTGAGCCGCGAGCAGCTCTTGCAGCTGGCGCAAGCGGTCTACCACCAGCTCTGAGCAGCTTGCTCAGGCCAGTTCGCGCAGCGGATGCGCGTGCGCGGGCCAGGGCGAGACGAAGAAGCCATCCACCATGGCCGGCGTCACCTCCTCCAGCCGCGCAGGCAACCATTTCGGCGCGCGGTCCTTGTCGATCACCAGGGCCCGGATGCCCTCCATGGTGTCGGTTGCCGCCATGTAACGGTCCAGATGCCGTGTGTTGAAGCAGTGGCGCACCATGTCGCGTTCCATGCGCAGCTCATCGGCCAGGCTCATGCCCGCGCCCCGGCGGATCTGCTGCAGCGTGACCTCCAGCATCAGCGGCGAATGCGCGCGCAGGGCCTTGACGGTGCTGGCCGCCCACTCGCCGCTTTCCTTTTCCAGCGCCTGCACGACGCGCAGAACATCAGGCTGTTCGAAACAACGTGCGATGGTGTCCAGCGGCAGAGCTGCTGCGGGTGCTACGGTGATGTAGTTCCGCTGCCAGCTCTCCAGCCTGGTGGCATCAAAGTCCGCCAGACCGGCCAGCGCATCCCAGGCCTCACCGATGCGCGCTGCATCGAAGCAGACGTCGGCCAGTTGCAGCGCCAGGGCATCACCGGCGCCGATGACTTCGCTGGTCAGGGCCAGCCACTCGCCGCCATGGCGCGGGCAACGCGCCAGGAACCAGCCGCCGCCCACGTCCGGAAAGAGGCCGATGTTCGTTTCCGGCATGGCCATCTTGGTGCGCGGCGTCACGATGCGCAGCTTCGCCCCCTGACTGATACCCATGCCGCCCCCCATGACCACACCGTCCATGAAGGCGATATAGGGCTTGGGGTAGTGGTGGATCAGATGGTTGAGCGTGTATTCCTCGGTGAAGAAGTCCTCGATCTCTGCGTCAGCGCGCAGCACGGCCTGGTGGAAGAAGCGGATGTCGCCGCCCGCGCAGAAAGCGCCGAACGGCTCTTCCTGGCTACCGGAGGGCCCACCTTTACTCATGCCGCGGATCGCCACCGCCTGCACCTGCGGATCGTCGCGCCAGGCCAGCAGCGCCGCGGCCAGGGCGCGGATCATGGGCAGGGACAGGGCATTGAGCGCACGCGCTCGGTTCAGCGTGATGCAGCCGAGATGTCCGCGAACTTCGGTTTGCACTTCGGGGCAGGTGCAGACAAGAGGGAATGTCATTGTTTTTGCTTCCAGACCATCAGTTCATTGGCTACCAGGGCGAACAGCACCAGCGCCCCGCCCTGCAGCACGGCTGAACCCGGCGCTTCGCCGGCGCCGATCCAGACCAGCAGGATGCCAAGAATGATTTCCAGCTGCGCCAGCAGGGAGATCTCATGCGCCTTGAGCACGCGTGCGCAGATCACCAGCAGGGTGCAGGGAATGGCCAGCTGGACCAGGCCCAGGAGGGCCAGCAGGCCGATGTCGTGCGCCGTGGCTTGCAGGGGCAGCGCCAGTGGCAGCGTGAGCAGGGCGGAGAGGATGCCGCCGACCAGCACCGAGGGCACGAGGTCCACGTCCTCGCCCTTGGCATGGGCGTGCTGCACCACGATCCAGTTGATGGCCGCGCTCAGCGGTACGAACAACGCCACGAACAGCCCCAGGCCGCTGTCGCTGCCCAGCTGCCCGCCGAACATCCAGGCCATGCCGGCCCCGGCCAGCGTGATCGCCGCCCAGGTGAACCAGTCGATGCGCTGGCGCAGGAAGAGCCAGGCCAGCAGCGCGGTGAACAGGGGATTGAGTGAGGAGATGACCAGCACCCCGGCCACGCTGGTCAGGGTCAGGGCCAGCATGAAGGAGGTGAACATGGCGCTCCAGCACAGGCCGGACCACCAGAGTGCCGCCGGCGCGCTGCGCAGCTGACGCCAGACCGCGCCCGGACCGCGCCACAGCGGCAGGATCACGAGCAGCGAGAGCGCCGTGAAGAAACTGCGCCAGAAGGTGACTTCAAAGCTGCGCGCCGCTTCCAGCTGCCGCGTGACGACGCCGGCGATGGACCACATCAGGGCCACCGCCACCATGAGCCAGGCCGCGCGCCGGTGCGTGAGTTTCATGGTGAATCAGATGACGCGCTGAGCGCATGACCTTGCCGCTGACGCGGCATGGATGACGAAATGACCAACGTCATGCGGCTGCAAGCCGCGTCATGGCTGCGCCAGCGGCGCAAGGTCATTTCGTCACAGACTCTTTCCTGCGCGCTTGCGTTCGTTTTCGGTCAGGTGACGCTTGCGCAGTCGGATCGACTTGGGCGTGATTTCGACCAGTTCGTCGTCCTCGATGAATTCCACGCCGTATTCCAGCGTGCAATCGATCGGCGGCGTGATCTTGATCGCGTCTTCCTTGCCGCTGACGCGGAAGTTGGTCAGCTGCTTGGTGCGCGTGGCGTTGACCACCAGATCGTTGTCGCGGTTGTGGATGCCGACGATCATGCCTTCGTACACCGGGTCATTGGCCTTGACGAACATGCGACCGCGGTCGTCGAGCTTGCCCAGGGCGTAAGTGAAGATTTCACCGGCGTCCATCGAAATCAGCACGCCATTCTTGCGGCCGCCGATGTCACCCTTGTGCGGCTCGTAGCCGTCGAAGATGTTGGAGATCAGACCGGAACCGCGGGTCAGATTCAGGAACTCGTTGGAGAAACCGATCAGGCCGCGTGCCGGAATGCGGTACTCCAGGCGCACACGGCCGCGGCCGTCCGGCTCCATGTTCACCAGTTCACCCTTGCGCTCGCCCAGGGCCTGCATCACGCCACCCTGATGGCCTTCCTCGATGTCGGCGGTGACCAGCTCGATCGGCTCGCACTTCTCGCCATTGATGTCCTTGAACATCACGCGCGGCTTGGACACCGCCAGCTCGTAACCTTCGCGGCGCATGTTCTCCAGCAGGATGGTCAGGTGCAGTTCACCGCGGCCCATCACTTCGAAGATGCCTTCCTCGTCGGTTTCCTTGACGCGCAGGGCCACGTTGTGCTGCAGCTCTTTTTGCAGTCGGTCCCAGATCTGGCGGCTGGTCACGAACTTGCCTTCACGACCGGCCAGCGGGCTGGTGTTCACGCAGAAGTTCATGGTCAGGGTCGGTTCGTCGACCTTGAGCATGGGCAGGGGCGCCGGCTTGAGCGGATCGGTGATGGTCACGCCGATGCCGATTTCATCGATGCCGTTGATCAGCACGATCTCACCCGGGCCGGCTTCCGTGGCCTGCACACGTTCCAGGCCCTGGAAGGTCAGCACCTGGTTGATACGACCCTTGACGGCCTTGCCATCCGGCCCTTCCATCACCACCACGTCCATGGCGGGCTTGATCGTGCCCTGGCTGATGCGGCCGACACCGATGCGGCCGACGAAGGTCGAAAAGTCCAGCGCGGAAATCTGCAGCTGCAGCGGCGCGGCCGGGTCACCCTTCTGCGAAGGCACGTGCTTGAGGATGGTATTGAACAGGGCCGACATGTCCGGGCCCCACTGCTCGCCCGCAGCGCCTTCTTCCAGCGAAGACCAGCCGTTGATGCCCGAGGCGTAGACCACGGGGAAGTCGAGCTGTTCGTCGTTGGCGCCCAGCTTGTCGAACAGGTCGAAGGCCGCGTTGACGACCTTGTCCGGGTTGGCACCGGGCTTGTCGACCTTGTTCACCACCACGATCGGCTTCAGTCCCAGCGCCAGTGCCTTCTTGGTCACGAAACGCGTCTGGGGCATCGGGCCTTCCTGCGCGTCGATCAGCAGCAGCACGCCATCCACCATGGACAGGGCGCGCTCCACTTCGCCACCGAAGTCGGCGTGGCCGGGGGTGTCGACGATGTTGATGTGTGTGCCCTCCCAGGTCACGGCGCAGTTCTTGGCCAGGATGGTGATGCCGCGCTCTTTTTCAATGGCGTTGTTGTCCATCACGGTGTCGACCACTTTCTCGTGCTCGGCGAAGGTGCCGGACTGGCGCAGCAGCTGGTCCACCATGGTGGTCTTGCCGTGGTCGACGTGGGCGATGATGGCGATGTTGCGGATCTGTTTATGGCTCATGGTTGGCTTTCCAGGATTTGTTGGATTTCGATCGGGCTCAACAGGCGCCCGGGTATGAGTTCGCCGGCCTTGACGTGGGCGGTACCCAGCAAGGCATGGGGCTGGCTGCCATAGACAGCCACTTGTTCGGTATCGGGCCAGTTGCCGCGTCGACGCAGGCCGCTGAGGAAACGACCGGCATTTTCGCTGTCCAGCGTGACGCTGGCGTGACCTGGCAGCAGCGTGTCGACCGGCTTGAGCTGCTTCGGGCGCTCGGTCTCATCCAGCGTCTCCAGCCCTTCCAGGGTCACACATTGGGTCTGGTCGAAGGGTCCGGTCGCGATGCGTCGCAGCGCCACCAGGTGGCCGCCGCAGCCCAGGGCTTCGCCGATGTCTTCGCCCAGGGTGCGGATGTAGGTGCCCTTGCTGCACTTCACGTGCAGACGCAGAAAGGGCGCATCCCCTTGCAGTTGCACTTCCAGCAGCTCCAGCTCGTGTATCACCACGTCGCGCGGCTCGCGCTCCACGGTCTCGCCCTCGCGGGCATATTCGTACAGGGCCTTGCCGTCCTTCTTGAGGGCGCTGTGCATGGGCGGCACCTGGCGGATCGGGCCCATGAACCGGTCCAGCACCTCGACCACCTGGCCCAGCGTGCAGTTCACCGGGCGCTTGGCGATCACCTCGCCTTCGGCATCGGCCGTGCTGGTGCGCACACCAAGACACACCGTGGTTTCGTAGGTCTTGTCGGCGTCCAGATGCAACTGGCTGAACTTGGTCGCGGCGCCAAAGCAGATGGGCAGGACACCGGTGGCCAGCGGATCGAGCGTTCCGGTATGGCCCGCTTTTTCGGCGCGCAGCAGCCATTTGGCTTTCTGCAGCGCGTTATTGCTCGAAAGTCCGAGCGGTTTGTCCAGCAAGAGCACCCCATGCACAGGGCGCCTTTGCACCCTGGTGCGTGGCGCTTGCATGGTCACCCCTCGTCTTTGGAACGTGACGCGACAGCCTGCGCGATCAGCGCATTCATGTCGGCGGCCCGCTCGGTGGTGCGGTCGAACAGGAAGTGCAGGGTCGGCACGGTATGAATGTGCAGACGCTTGAACAGACCGTTGCGCAGAAAACCGGCCGCCTGGTTCAAGGCATCCTGCGTTTCCTGCGGGTCACCGACCAGCACGCTGAAGTAGACCTTGGCATGCGCGTAGTCGGGTGTGACTTCGACGGATTGCAGCGTCACCATGCCCACGCGCGGGTCCTTCAACTCGCGCGCGATCAACTCCGTCAGATCGCGCTGGATCTGATCGGCGACCTTGAAGCCGCGGTTCGGAGTGGATGATTTTTTGGGCATGACGAATGATGCTCACCTACGGCTCGCGATGACCCCGCGCCCATGGCGCATCGATGATGCGGGCAAAGCCCGCATGACTTCAAGTCATTTCGTCATCGATGCCGCTTGGCGGCAAGATCATCGCGCGCGGCGCGGTCATAGTGTGCGAGCAATCTCCTTGACTTCGAAGAATTCGAGCTGATCATTTTCCTTGATGTCGTTGTAGTTCTTGAGCTTGATACCGCACTCGAAGCCTTCCTTGACCTCGCGCACATCGTCCTTGAGGCGCTTGAGCGAATCGAGTTCGCCGGTGTAGATGACCACGTTGTCGCGCAGCAGGCGGAAATGCGCCGTGCGGTTGACGAAACCGGCGGTGACCATGCAGCCGGCCACCGTGCCGATCTTGGAAGCCACGAAGACGGTGCGGATCTCGGCCATGCCAATGACCTCTTCCCGCTTCTCAGGCGCCAGCATGCCCGACATGGCCGCCTTCAACTCATCGACGGCGTCGTAGATGATGTTGTAGTAGCGGATCTCCACGTCATTGCCTTCGGCCAGCTTGCGCGCGCCGGCATCGGCACGGGTGTTGAAGCCGATGATGAGCGCCTTGGAGGCGATGGCCAGGTTGACGTCGGATTCGCTGATGCCGCCCACAGCGGCGTAGACCAGCTGCACCTTGACCTCGTCGGTCGAAAGCTTGAGCAACGAGGCGGCCAGCGCTTCCTGCGAGCCCTGCACGTCGGCCTTGACAATGATGGGAACCATCTTCACCTCGCCGGCAGCCATGTCGGTGAACATGTTCTCCAGCTTGGCAGCCTGCTGTTTGGCCAGCTTGGTGTTGCGGAACTTGCCGGCACGGTAGGTCGCGATCTCGCGGGCACGGCGCTCGTCGGACAGCACCATGAACTCGTCACCGGCCTGCGGCACCTCGGTCAGGCCCTGGATTTCCACCGGAATGGAGGGCCCCGCCGACTTGATCGGCTTGCCGTTTTCGTCCAGCATGGCGCGCACACGGCCATAGGTCTGGCCGGCCAGCACCACATCGCCGGTCTTGAGCGTGCCGGTCTGCACCAGCACGGTGGCCACCGGGCCGCGGCCCTTGTCCAGCTTGGCCTCGATCACCAGACCCTTGGCCATGGCGTCGATCGGGGCCTTGAGCTCCAGCACCTCTGCCTGCAACAGCACCTGCTCCAGCAGGGCATCGATGCCCTGGCCGGTCTTGGCCGACACGGGCACAAAGGGAGAATCACCGCCAAATTCCTCGGGCACCACCTCTTCCACCACCAGTTCCTGCTTGACGCGGTCCGGGTTGGCATCGGGTTTGTCGATCTTGTTGATGGCGACAACGATGGGAACCCCCGCCGCCTTGGCGTGCTTGATGGCTTCCCGGGTCTGCGGCATGACGCCGTCGTCGGCAGCCACCACCAGAATCACGATGTCGGTCGCCTGGGCGCCACGGGCACGCATGGCAGTGAAGGCCTCGTGGCCCGGGGTGTCCAGGAAGGAGATCATGCCGCGCGGCGTTTCCACGTGGTAGGCGCCGATGTGCTGCGTGATGCCGCCGGCTTCGCCCGCGGCCACCTTGGCACGGCGGATGTAGTCCAGCAAAGAGGTCTTGCCGTGGTCGACGTGGCCCATGACGGTCACGACCGGCGCGCGCGACAGCGCCTCGCCATGCTGCTCGGACACCTCTTCCTCGGTAAAGGCTTCCGGGTCGTCCAGCGCCGCGGTCACGGCCTTGTGGCCCATTTCCTCGACCACGATCATGGCCGTGTCCTGGTCCAGCGGCTGGTTGATGGTGACCATCTGGCCCATCTTCATCAGCGCCTTGATCACCTCGGAGGCCTTGACCGACATCTTGTGCGCCAGTTCGGCCACGGTGATGGTCTCGGGCACGTGCACTTCGATGATGCGGGCTTCGGCCGGCGCGGCCTGGGACTGGTGGTCGTCACGGTCGTGGCCACGCTTGCCCTTGGGGCCGCTGCGCCAGCTGCTGCGGCCCACGCCGCCGCTGCTGTCGCCGCGCGTCGGGATGGCCTTCTTCTTGGCCGGGTCACCGGCCCAGCTGCTCGATAGCTTGGCTGACTTGATTTCCTTGCCGGCGCCGGCAGGTGCTGCGACCGCGCTACCGGCCGGCTTGGCAGGTTTGGCGACCGTGCTGCCGGCCGCTGGCTTATGCAGGGTGCCCTTGATGGCAACCTTCGGCTCTTCCTTCTTGGGCGGCGGTGGCGGCGCCTTCTTGACCGGCGTCGCCATCATGGAGCGGATGGCTGCCGCTTCTGCCTCGGCCTTGCGGCGGCGGTCATTCAAGTCCAGCGCACGTGCGGCCTCTTCGTCGGTGCGCGCCTTGGATTCGGCAGCGGCTTTCTCGCGCGCCTCAGCCTGTGCCGCAGCACGCGCGGCGGCGGCATCGACAGCTTCGGCACTGGCCTCTGACTTGCTCGCCGAGGCCTGAACCTTTTTCTCGTCTTCCGTGGCAGCGTAGCTGGCGGCGCGTTCTTCGGCTTCGCGCTCGCGCTTTTCGCTCTCCTCGCGCTGTCGACGCTTCTCCGCCAAGTCTTCTTCCTGGCGGCGGATCAGCTCGGCCTGACGACGCGCTTCTTCCTCGCGGCGCATGAGTTCGGCGTTGTCAACGGCGGGAGCCGGCGGAATTGCCACCGGGGCTTCCTCAACCGGCTCGACCGCGCCAGCCTCGACCACATCGCTGCCATCCTCGCGACGCACAAAAGTGCGCTTCTTGCGCACCTCGACCTGGATGGTGCGGGCCTTGCCGCTGGCGTCGGCCTGCTTGATCTCGCTGGTCGACTTCTTGGTCAGGGTGATCTTCTTGCGCTCGGCCGTGGCCGTGCCGTGGCTGGCCTGCAGGAAACCCAGCAGGCGCTGCTTGTCGGCATCGGTCAGGGTGTCGGCTTCAGACGTCTTGGCCACGCCTGCGGCCTTGAGCTGCTCAAGCAGGGTATCGGTTGACTTCTTGAGTTCGGTTGCAAACTCGGCGACGGTCGTACTGGACATTTGTGGTGGGACCTTTAGCTACGGCACAACAAGCCCGGCGGGCAATGGCTGGCCTTTACTGAACTTATATATTCATGACAATGACTCTTGAGAAGCGGCTTCATTGGTGAACCAATGCTCGCGCGCCTTCATGATGAGTGCCTTGGCTTCGTCCTCGGACTGGCCGGTGATCTCGGTGAGCTCGTCGACCGCCAGGTCGGCCAGATCGTCCAGCGTGTGCACGCCGCCATCGGCCAGCTTGGCGATCAGCTCGGACGTCAGGCCCTGCAGATCGCGCAGGTCCTGAGAGACTTCCTCGACGCTTTCCTCGCGGGCGATTTCCATCGTCAGCAGTGCATCCTTGGCGCGCGCGCGCAGCTCGTTGACGGTGTCCTCGTCGAAGCTCTCGATCTCCAGCATTTCCTGCAGCGGCACGTAGGCCACTTCTTCCAGGCTGGTGAAACCCTCGGTGATCAGGATGTCGGCGATCTCCTCGTCCACATCGAGCTTTTCCATGAACAGCTTACGCAGCGAGCCGGTCTCGGTGGCCTGCTTCTCGGCCGACTCGGCCGCGTCCATGATGTTGATCTTCCAGCCGGTCAGATCGGAGGCCAGGCGCACGTTCTGGCCGCCGCGGCCGATGGCGATGGCGAGGTTTTCCTCGTCCACCACCACGTCCATGGCGTGCTTTTCCTCGTCCACCACGATGGACTGCACATTGGCCGGCGCCAGGGCGCCGATCACGAACTGGGCCGGGTCCTCGCTCCACAGCACGATGTCCACACGCTCGCCGGCGAGCTCGTTGGTCACGGCGTTGACGCGGGTGCCGCGCACACCGACGCAGGTGCCGATGGGATCGACGCGCTTGTCGTGCGAGACCACGGCGATCTTGGCGCGCGAACCGGCGTCACGGGCGCAGCTCTTGATCTCCAGCAGGCCCTGTTCGATCTCGGGCACTTCCTGGCGGAACAGCTCGATCATGAACTCGGGGGCCGAACGCGACAGGATGATGGGTGCGCCGCGCAGCGTCAGGTCCACCTCCATGATCATGGCGCGCACGCGGTCGCCGGTGCGCAGGTTTTCCTTGGGAATCATTTCGCCGCGGCGCAGGCGGCCTTCGACCCGGCCGCTCTCCACGATGATGTCGCCCTTGTCCATGCGCTTGACGGTGCCCACGAAGATCTTCTCGCCGCGCGACATGAAGTCGTTGAGCAGCATCTCGCGCTCGGCGTCGCGGATCTTCTGCAGGATAACCTGCTTGGCCGCCATGGCGCCGATGCGGCCGATGGGCACGGACTCGACGGCTTCCTCGATGTACTCATCGACCTCGATATCGGGGATCTGCTCCTTGGCTTCGAACAGCAGGATTTCCTGGTCGGGCAGTTGCAGGCCGGCTTCGTCGGGGACGACGTGCCAGCGGCGGAAGGTCTCGTAGACGCCGCTGTCGCGGTCGATGGCCACGCGGATGTCCACGTCGCCCTCGAACAGCTTTTTGGTGGCTTGCGCCAGGGCGGACTCGACTGCGCCAAAGACCACGTCGCGTTCGACGTTCTTTTCGCGGGAAATGGCTTCCACCAGCATCAACAGTTCGCGATTCATGCCTCTAACCTCCAATACCCTCAAAGACCCGTGGCCCCAGCTAAGCGTTCGCTGCGGCCCTTGAAACTCACGATAGGCGCCAGACGCGCCTCGCGCAACTCGTCCAGCGTGAAACCCAGCGCCTGCAGGGGCGCCGGTTCACGCTTCTTGCTCACCTTCTGACCCGGCTTGGGCTGCGGCGCGTCGCTCCAGACGATCTGCCAGCCCGTGCTGCCGTCGGCAGCGGGCACGCGCTCGAGCGTGCCGCGGAATTTCTTGCGGCTGGCGCTGACCTGGCCGGCTGCCGCCGCGCCCATGGGCGCCTTCAGCGTGATGTCGACCACCTGGCCGGTAAAACGCTCGAAATCCTTTTCATGGCGCAGCGGGCGATCGATCCCCGGCGAGGACACCTCGAGTCGCTTGTACTCGATGCCCTCGACTTCCAGGGTGTACTGCAGCTGGCGTGTCACCTTTTCGCAGTCTTCTACGTTCACAAAACGCTCGCCAGCCTGCGGATCCCAGGGCAGGTCGATCGTCACGCGCAGCAGCCCCCCGGCGGAGCGCTCGATCTCCACCAAGTCGTAACCAAAACCGGTCACGGTCTGCTCGACGATTTGCTGCAGTGTCAACGTTGCCCTTCCCTGGCCGTCAAAAAGCGTTCGACCATAAAAAAAGGGCGGTTGCTAATCCGCCCGTTTGGTCGAGAATTGCGGCATTGTACCCGAAATACGGGATTAGAGCCTTGATTTTCAAGGCGATTTCGATGCGGACGGGCCGATCTCAGGCTGCGGCCTGCACCAGCGACCGGGTATAGGGATGGGCCGGGGCGTCCAGCAGGGTCGAAACCGGTCCTGACTCGACGATTTCCCCGTTTTTCATGACCAGCACCTCGTGCGCCATGGCCCGGATCACGTCCACGTCATGGGTGATCAGCAGGTAGCTCAGCCCCCTCTCCCGCTGCAGGCGCTGCAGCAGCAGCAAGACCTGCTTCTGAATGGTCACGTCCAGCGCGCTGGTGGGCTCGTCCAGCACGATCAGGCGCGGTTCGACGATCAGCGCGCGGGCGACGGCCAGGCGCTGGCGCTGGCCACCGGAGAACTCGTGCGGGTAACGCTGCAGCAGGCCGGGAAACTGATTCTCGGTCAAGCCCACCTCCTCCAGCGCCCGTTCGACCTTGGTCTTACGCTCATCTTTTGATAGCAAATGCGCGTGAATCGTCAAGCCCTCCCCCACAATTTCCTCGACCGTCAGGCGCGGCGACAGCGAAGAAAACGGGTCCTGGAACACCACTTGCACCATGCGGCGCAGCGGCTTGTCCAGGGCCGGCCGACGCTGCCAGGCCCGGCCATCCACCCGCAGTTCCCCCCGGCAAGGCAGCAGGCCCAGGGCGGCCAGGGCCAGGGTGGACTTGCCCGAGCCCGATTCGCCGATCACCCCCAGGGTGTGACCGGGCGGCACGGTGAAATCTGCGCCCTGAACGGCCACGAACTCGCCGCGGCGGAACCAGCCGCGCAGGCCGGGGATGGGCACGGGATAGGCTACGCGCAGACCGCGCGCCTGCATGAGGGGCGGGGCACCCGCCGGGGCCTCCTGCACATCGCGCACCGGCCGGCTGTCGATCAGGCTGCGCGTGTAGGGATGCTGCGGGTTGGCAAAGACCTGGGCCACGGGCCCCTGCTCCACGATCTGGCCCGCTTCCATCACGATCACCCGGCTGGCAAAACGCCGCACCAGATTGAGGTCATGCGTGATCATCAGCACCGCCATGCCGTGTTTCTGCTGCAAGCCGTCCAGCAGGTCCAGGATCTGGCCGCGCAGGGCCACGTCGAGCGCCGTGGTCGGCTCGTCGGCCAGTAGCAATTTGGGCTGACAAGCCAGGGCCATGGCGATCATGGCGCGCTGGCGCTGGCCGCCACTGAGCTGGTGCGGGTAGGCGGACACGCGCTGCGCGGGCTCGGGAATGCCCGTGTCGGCCAGCAGTTCGGTGGCCCGTGCCAGGGCTGCGCCGCGCCCCAGGCCCAGCTTGATCTGCAGCACCTCGCTGATCTGGTCGCCGATGGTGTACAGGGGGTTGAGCGCCGTCATGGGCTCCTGGAAGATCATGGCGATGTCTCGGCCGCGGATACCGCGCAACTTGCGCTCAGGAAGGGCCAGCAGGTCCGCAGTGCCATCGCTGCCAGCGAATGGCGCCGTGCCACTGACACCCGCCTCGGGCAGCAGGCGCAGGAGGCTGAGCGCCGTGACAGTCTTGCCCGAGCCGGACTCGCCCACCAGGGCCACCTTCTCGCCGGGCGCGATCTGGAAGTCGATGCCACGCACCACCTCCTTGCCGCCAAAGGCGACCCTCAGATCGTTCACGTCGAGCAGAGAGGCAATCTCCGTTCGCCCTGAGCTTGTCGAAGGGCTCGCGGGGTCTTCGACAGGCTCAGACCCAACGGATGGCTTGTGATTCATCGGTCCGCCTTTCGCGGGTCCAGCGCGTCGCGCAGCGCATCACCCATGAAGGTCAGCAGCAGCAGGGTGATGACCAGCACGCCGAAGGTGGACAGGGAAATCCACCAGGCGTCGATATTGTTCTTGCCCTGGGCCAGCAGTTCACCCAGCGAAGGTGTGCCCGGCGGCACGCCCAGGCCCAGGAAATCCAGCGAAGTCAGCGCCAGAATGGCCGCACTCATGCGGAAAGGCAGGAAGGTCACCACCGGCGTCAGGCTGTTGGGCAGGATATGGCGCCAGATGATCTGCGCATTGGACAGGCCCATGGCGCGCGCCGCGCGCACGTAATCGAGTTGGCGGTTACGCAGGAACTCGGCGCGCACGTAGTCGGACAGGCCCATCCAGCCGAAGAGGCTGAGCAGAATGAGCAGCAGCGAAATGCTGGGGTCGAACATGGCCGAGAAGATGATGAGCAGATAGAGCTCGGGCATGGAGCCCCAGATTTCGATGAAACGCTGGAAACCCAGGTCGATCTTGCCGCCGAAGTAACCCTGCACGGCCCCGGTGATCACGCCCAGCAGAACGCCGATGATGGTCAACACCAGCGCGAACAGCACCGAGATACGGAAACCGTAGAGCAGGCGCGCGACCACGTCGCGCCCACGGTCGTCCGTTCCCAGCCAGTTGTCGCGCGAGGGCGCCGAAGGGTTCGGCTCCTTGGCGAAGTAGTTGATGGTGCTGTGGTGATAGGGGTTGGGCGGGTACAGCGCGAAGTTGCCGGGCTGGGCAAACTGCTGCTGGATATAGGGGTCCAGGTAGTCGGTCGGTGTGGCGAAGTCGCCGCCAAAGGTCGTCTCCGGCACGTTGTGCAGGATGGGCAGGTACCACTGGCCGTGGTGACGAGCGATAAGCGGCTTGTCGTTGGAAATGAGTTCGGCGCCCAGGCTCAGCGCGAAAAGAACGCAGAAGATCAGCAGGCTCCAGTA
Organism: Curvibacter fontanus; assembly: GCF_054780335.1. Taxonomy (NCBI): domain Bacteria; kingdom Pseudomonadati; phylum Pseudomonadota; class Betaproteobacteria; order Burkholderiales; family Comamonadaceae; genus Curvibacter; species Curvibacter fontanus. The sequence goes on along the minus strand of NZ_BAAGWN010000045.1, from coordinate 37,305 downwards.
GCCCAGACGGTTGCGCCGGAAGCGCTGCCAAGCGCGCCGGGATGGGGAAAGAGAAATGGCACTCATGCAGCCAATCCCCGCGAACGGCATGACTCAGTCGAGAAACGCCGTGGCCCGGCAACGCCTAAGCCACTGGCGTTGCCCCCCTGGGGGGGGAGGCCGCCGGAGGCGGCAACGGGGGGGTTAGTCAAATTTGACACGAGGATCGACCCAGACGTAGCAGAGGTCGGAGATCAGCTTGGTCACCAGGCCGATCAGCGTGAACAGATAAAGCGTGCCCAGCACCACCGGGTAGTCGCGCCGCATCACCGACTCATAGGACAGCAGGCCCAGGCCGTCGAGCGAGAACAGGGTCTCGATCAGCAGGGAGCCCGTGAAAAAAGCGCCGATGAAGGCCGCAGGAAAGCCCGTGACGATGGGGATCAACGCGTTGCGGAACACGTGCGTCCACAGCACGCGGCTCTCGCCCAGGCCCTTGGCGCGGGCCGTCAGCACGTATTGCTTGCGGATTTCCTCAAGGAAGGCGTTCTTGGTCAGCATGGTGGTCACGGCAAAGGCGCCCAGCACGCTGGCCGTGACCGGCAGGGTGATGTGCCAGAGATAGTCCGCGATCTTCGCGCCCCAGCTCAGGGTGTCCCAGTTGCTCGACGTCAGGCCGCGCAGGGGGAACCACTGCAGTTGACCGCCGAAGACCACCAGCAGCGCAACCCCCAGCACGAAACCGGGGATGGCATAGCCCACCAGCACGATGAGGCTGGTCAGCGTGTCGAAACGCGTGCCGGCGCGCACGGCCTTGCTGATGCCCAGGGGAATCGAGATGAGGTAGCTCAGGAAGAAAGTCCACAGCCCCAGACTGATGGAGACTGGCAGCTTGTCCTTGACCAGCTCCCACACGCTCTTGGGATAAAAGAAGCTCTTGCCCAGGTCGAAACGCGCGTACTGGCCCAGCATCTGCCAGAAACGCTCATGGGTCGGCTTGTCAAAACCGTAGAGGGTGCGGATCTCGGCGATGCGTGCTGCATCCACCCCCTGGCGACCACGGTAGCCCGCACCACCGGCGGCAGCGCCCTCCCCGCCGGTATCGCGGCCCTGCAGCTGGGCCACCATCTGCTCCACCGGGCCGCCCGGCACGAACTGGATGACGACAAAGGTCAGCAGCAGGATGCCGAAGAGGGTGGGGATCATGAGCAGCAGGCGCTTGAGGATGTAGGCCGCCATGGCTTATTTCCCTCCCCCGTTCGCGGTCCGGCTGGCGGCCAGGTTGCCCGGACTGGCCCACCAGACGGAGGTGACCCAGGCCTCGGGCTGGTAATAGCGAGGCATCACGGCCGGCTGCTCGAAGCGGCCGGCGCGCCAGGCCACGCGAAACACGCCGCTGTACCAGTGCGGCACGGTGTAATGACCATGGCGCAGCACACGGTCCAGCGCGCGCACCCTGGCCACCAGCTGCGGCCGGGTCTGGGCCGAAATCACCTGGTCCAGCAGGGCATCCACCGCCGGGCTCTTGAGGCCGATCACATTGCTCGACCCCTCGGTGTCGGCGGCCTTGGAGCCGTAACGCTCCAGCAGTTCGGCGCCTGGCGCCTCGCTGCCTATCATGCGGTTGCTGATGATATCGAAGTCAAACACGTCCATGCGCTTTTGCAGGATGGCGAAGTCGATCACCTTGTAGTTGACCTGCATGCCCAGCTTCTCGAGGTTGCGCGCGTAGGGCGTGACCACACGGCCCATGGAGCCGGAGTTGTCGAGGAACTCGATGATGAAGGGTTCGCCCTTCGCATTGCGCAGGGCGCCGTCGCGGTAGGTCCAGCCGGCGGCGGCCAGCAGGTCGCGCGCATGGCGCAGGTTGTCGCGCAGGGTCTGGCCCGAGGCCGGATCCAGGCTGGTGTAGGGCGGCAAGGGCGCCGCCTCGGTGTACACCTCGGACGGCAGCAGGCGGCGCAGCGGCGCCAGCACGGCCAGTTCCTCGGGCGTGGGCTTGCCTCTGGCCTCGAAGTCGCTGCCAACGAAATAACCACGCACCCGGGTATAGGCGTTGTAGAAGAGCTGGCGGTTCATCCACTCAAAGTCCATGGCCAGGGCGATGGCCTGGCGCACGCGCACGTCCTTGAACTTGTCGCGCCGCAGATTGAACAGAAAGCCCTGGAAATCGCCGGCATTGCCGTGCTGCAGCTCTTTCTTGATCAACTCGCCGCGTTCGAACTGCTTGCCGGTGTAGGCGCGCGCCCATTCGCGCGCGATGAAGGCCTGGATGTAATCGAACTCCCCCGCCTTGAAAGCTTCCAGCTGGGCCGTGTTGTCCTTGTAGATCTTGTAGGTGATGCGGTCGAAGTTGAACATCCCGCGTCGCACGTTGAGGTCCTTTGCCCAGTAGGCCGGATCTCGCTCGTAGCTGATGTCCTTGCCGAAATTGACCTTGCCTATCCTGTAGGGGCCGGAACCGATAGGCAGGTCGGTAACGATCTGGTCCAGCGGTTTGAGCTTGCCATTCTCCAGGCCCCATTTGCGGCTGAAGACCGGCAGGCTGCCGGCAATCAGCGGCAACTCGGCATTCACGCGCTTGAAATCAAAACGCACCTGGCGCTCGCCCAGCACCGTGACGCCCCTGATCTCGCCGAAGATGGTGCGGAACTGCGGCGCCGCTTCCCTGGACACCAGCCGGTCAAAGGAATGCTTGACGTCGGCCGCCAGCACCGGGTCGCCGTTGTGGAAGCGCGCCAGGGGGTTGAGGGTGAAGACGGCGGAGAGGCGGTCCTTGGCCAAGGTCACGTCCTGGGCCAGCAGGCCATAGGCCGTGGTCGGCTCGTCAAAAGTACCGGTGAGCAGGGTCTCGAAGACCAGACCATTCAAGCCCGGCGGCGCGCTGCCCTTGAGCGTGTAGGGGTTGTACTTGTCGAAGTTGGAGAGGCGGGTCGGCGGCACCAGGGTGATGTCTCCACCCTTGGGAGCGGCCGGGTTCACGTAATCGAAATGCGCAAAACCTGCCGGGTACTTGATGTCGCCAAACTGGGCATAGGCATGGGCAGCCCAGACCGGCACTGCCGAAAACAGCGAAACCAGGCCCAGCAGGAAACAACGCATCCGCATGCGACAATTCTGCACAGAATTTTTACTTCCTCAGGCCAACCGAGAAAAAATATGGGATTCCTCACCGGCAAGAAATTTCTGATCACCGGCGTGCTGAGCAACCGCTCCATCGCCTACGGCATCGCCAAGGCCTGCCATGGACAGGGGGCCGAGCTGGCCTTCAGCTATGTGGGTGAACGTTTCAAGGACCGTATCACCGAGTTCGCCGCCGACTTCAACTCCAAGCTGGTCTTCGACTGCGACGTCGGTGACGACGCCCAGATCGAGCAGCTCTTCAAGGACCTCTCGGCCCACTGGCCCCAGTTCGACGGTTTTGTGCACAGCATCGGCTTCGCTCCGCGTGAAGCCATTGCCGGCAACTTCCTGGACGGCCTGACGCGCGAGAACTTCCGCATCGCCCACGACATCAGCGCCTACAGCTTCCCGGCCATGGCCAAGGCCGCCCTGCCCTATCTCAAGGACAAGTCGGCCCTGCTGACCCTGAGCTACCTGGGCGCCCTGCGGGCCATCCCCAACTACAACACCATGGGCCTGGCCAAGGCCAGCCTGGAGGCCTCGGTGCGCTACCTGGCCGAAGCCGTGGGCAAGCTGCCCGATGGCCGCAGCATGCGCGCCAATGGCATCAGCGCCGGCCCGATCAAGACCCTGGCCGCCAGCGGCATCAAGGACTTCTCCAAGCTGCTGGGTGTGGTGGCCAACGCCTCGCCGATCCGCCGCAACGTCACCATCGAGGACGTGGGCCATGTGGCCGCCTTCCTGCTGAGCGACCTGGCCGGCGGCGTGACCGCCGAGATCACCTATGTGGACGGCGGCTTCAGCCAGACCGCCGTGGCCATCGTCGAATAAGCTGCCCCGCCTCCATGAAAAACGCCCCGCAACGCGGGGCGTTTTCTTTGCGGCAGGCCAGCGCCGCTTCAGGTCCGCACGCAGTCGGCGTAGTAATGCTTCCTGCCGTCCGGGCCGGCCTCCTCCACCAGGCCGTGGATGTCGGTCTCGAAGCCCGGGCACTGGCTGTTGAACTCGCGCGCGAACTTGAGGTAGTCCACGATCTTCCTGTTGAAGACCTCGCCCGGGATCAGCAGCGGGATGCCCGGAGGGTAGGGAGTCACCAGTCCCACGGTGATGCGGCCTTCCAGCTGGTCGATCTCCACGCGTTCGGTCTTGCGGTGGGCGATGTGCGCGTAGGCGTCGCTGGGGTTCATGGCCGGCGTCAGGTCGCTCAGGTACATCTCGGTGGTCAGGCGCGCGATGTCGTATTTGGCGTACGTCTCATGGATGAACTGGCAGAGGTCGCGCAGGCCCATGCGTTCGTAGCGCGGCTGCTTCTTGCAGAAGTCCGGCATGACGCGCCACATGGGCTGGTTCTTGTCGTAGTCGTCCTTGAACTGCTGCAGCGCGGTCAGCAGGGTGTTCCAGCGGCCCTTGGTGATGCCGATGGTGAACATGATGAAGAAGCTGTAGAGGCCGGTCTTCTCCACCACCACGCCGTGCTCGGCCAGGTACTTGGTCACGATGGAGGCCGGCAGGCCGGTCTTGTCGAACTTGCCGTCCAGGTTCAGGCCGGGCGTGACGATGGTGGACTTGATCGGGTCCAGCATGTTGAAGCCGTCGGCCAGCTGGCCGAAGCCGTGCCACTTGCTGCCGTTCTTGGTGCTGCGGCCATCGCTGCGGATGATCCAGTCCTCGGCGCTGCCGATGCCCTCTTCCGTCAGCTTCTCCGGGCCCCAGACCTTGAACCACCAGTCCTTGCCGTATTCCTCGTCCACCTTGCGCATGGCGCGGCGGAAGTTGAGCGACTCGAGAATGCTTTCCTCCACCAGCGCGGTGCCGCCGGGCGGCTCCATCATGGCGGCGGCCACATCGCAGCTGGCGATGATGCTGTACTGCGGGCTGGTGCTGGTGTGCATCAGGTAGGCCTCGTTGAAGAGGTGGTGGTCCAGCTTGGTGTTCTCGGCATCCTGCACCAGCACGTGGCTGGCCTGGCTGATGCCGGCCAGCAGCTTGTGGATCGACTGGGTGGCATAGACCATGGAGTGCTTCGGCCGCCCGCGCTTCTTGCCCATGGCGTGGTAGCGGCCATAAAAGGGGTGGAAGGCCGCGTGCGGCAGCCAGGCCTCGTCGAAATGCAGGTTGTCGACGTAGCCGTCGAGCAGGGTCTTGATGGTCTCGGTGTTGTAGAGCACGCCGTCGTAGGTGGACTGCGTGAGTGTCAGCACGCGCGGCTTGACCTTCTTCGGGTCCACGCCCTTGAGCAGGGGATTGGCCTTGATCTTGGCCTGGATCGCCGCCGGTTCGAACTCGCTCTGCGGGATCGGGCCGATGATGCCGAAGTGGTTGCGCGTGGGCTTGAGGAAGACCGGGATGGCCCCGGTCATGATGATGGCGTGCAGGATGGACTTGTGGCAGTTGCGATCGACCACCACCACGTCGCCCGGCGCCACCGTGTGGTGCCAGACCATCTTGTTCGAGGTGCTGGTGCCGTTGGTGACGAAATAGCAGTGGTCGGCGTTGAAGATGCGCGCAGCATTGCGCTCGCTCTCGCCGATGGCGCCGTCGTGGTCCAGCAGCTGGCCCAGCTCTTCGACCGCGTTGCAGACGTCGGCGCGCAGCATGTTCTCGCCGTAGAACTGGTGGTACATCTGGCCCACCGGGCTCTTGAGGAAGGCCACGCCGCCCGAGTGCCCCGGGCAGTGCCAGGAGTAGGAGCCGTCCTCGGCATAGTCCAGCAGGGCCTTGAAGAAGGGCGGCTGGATCCCCTCGAGGTAGCTCTTGGCCTCGCGGATGATGTGGCGCGCCATGAACTCGGGCGTGTCCTCGTACATGTGGATGAAACCGTGCAGCTCGCGCAGGATGTCGTTGGGCAGGTGGCGGCTGGTCTTGGTCTCGCCGTACACGTAGATGGGTACGTCGGCGTTCTTGCGACGCACTTCCTCGATAAAGGTGCGCAGGTTCAGCACGGCCGGGTCCAGGTCCGGTCCGGGCGTGAACTCCTCGTCGTCGATCGACAGGATGAAGGCGCTGGCGCGCGACTGCTGCTGGGCGAACTGCGAGAGGTCGCCGTAGCTGGTCACCCCCAGCACTTCGAAGCCCTCGGCCTCGATGGCCTGCGCCATGGCCCGGATGCCCAGGCCCGAGGTATTCTCGGAGCGGAAGTCTTCGTCGATGATGACGATGGGAAAGCGAAACTTCATGGACGATGGACTCCAGCCGGACAAAAAAAGAAAAACGAGCGCGAAGTGTAAGGATTAAATGCCGGCCGGCCCGGGCAAACCCCGGGATTTGCCGCAGAATGTCGCAATTGGATCACAAGCACCGATAGGAGCAAAGCAAGTCATGGCTGATTCGACCCTCTGGTGGCTGGCGACCGGCATCCTGGTGGCGGCCGAGTTGATCACCGGGACCTTCTACCTGCTCATGCTGGCCGGGGGCCTGGCCGCCGGGGCCCTGGCCGCCCACGCCGGTCTGACCACGATCTCACAGGTGGTGGTGGCTGCCGCCATCGGCGGTGGCGCCGTGCTGGCCTGGCACTTCTGGCGTCCGCGTTCGGCAGCCAGCCAGACGGCCGGCACCAACCCGGACGTCAATCTGGACATCGGGGAGACCGTGCAGGTCGAATCCTGGCTGCCCGATGGCGGCACCCAGATCAAGTACCGCGGCGCCCAGTGGCAGGCCGTGCCGCGCGACGGCAGCACCCGCACCACGGGCGCGCACCGCATCGTCGAGGTGCGCGGCAACCAGCTGGTCCTCGAAAAAATCGCAACCTGAGTCAGGGAGTCCCTCATGGAAATCGCCATCCTCATCTTCGTCATCGCCGTCATCTTCATCAGCCGCTCGGTCAAGATCGTGCCGCAGCAGAACGCCTGGGTGGTCGAGCGCCTGGGCAAGTACCACGGCGCGCTCACGCCGGGCCTGAACTTCCTCTTCCCCTTCATCGACCGGGTGGCCTACAGGCACAGCCTCAAGGAAGTGCCGCTGGACGTGCCCAGCCAGGTCTGCATCACGCGCGACAACACGCAGCTGCAGGTCGACGGCATCCTCTACTTCCAGGTCACCGACCCCATGCGCGCGAGCTACGGCTCCAGCAACTACATCGTGGCCGTGACCCAGCTGGCCCAGACCTCGCTGCGCAGCGTGATCGGCAAGCTGGAACTGGACAAGACCTTCGAGGAGCGCGACATCATCAACGCCCAGGTGGTCCAGGCCATCGACGAGGCCGCGCTCAACTGGGGCGTCAAGGTGCTGCGCTACGAGATCAAGGACCTGACGCCGCCGAAGGAAATCCTGCACGCCATGCAGCAGCAGATCACGGCCGAGCGCGAGAAGCGCGCCCTGATCGCGGCCTCCGAGGGCCGGCGCCAGGAGCAGATCAACATCGCCACCGGCGAGCGCGAGGCCTTCATCGCCCGCTCCGAAGGCGAGAAGCAGGCCGTCATCAACAAGGCCCAGGGTGAGGCCTCCTCCATCACCGCCGTGGCCGAGGCCACGGCTGGCGCCATCGAGCGCATCGCCGCCGCCATCCGCCAGCCCGGCGGCGAGCTGGCCGTGCAGCTCAAGGTGGCCGAGAAGGCCGTGGAGGCCTATGGCAAGGTGGCCTCGGACGCCACCACCACGCTGATCGTGCCGAGCAATATGACCGAGGTGTCCGCGCTGATCACCTCGGCCATGGCCATGGTGCGCCAGCAGAAAAACTGACCGGCACGCCCGCAAACGACCCACCACGATGCGCAGGGCGCGCTCATGCGTCCTGCGCCGGGAACTTCCCACGAGCATTGAATGGACCTGTCTTCCCATCAGCTGAGCATGACCGTGCTCATGACACCGGACACCGCGAATTTTTCAGGCAAGGTGCACGGCGGCACCATCCTCAAGCTGCTCGACCAGGCGGCCTACGCCTGCGCCAGCCGTTATGCCGGGCGTTACGTCGTCACCCTGAGTGTCGACCAGGTGATGTTCCGCCAGCCCATCCAGGTCGGCGAGCTGGTGACGTTCATGGCCAGCGTCAACCACACGGGCACCTCGTCCATGGAAATCGGCATCAAGGTGATGGCCGAAGAAATCCGGACCAAGGTGTTGCGGCACGTCAACAGCTGCTTCTTCACCATGATCGCGGTCGATGACAACGGCAAGCCCACCGCCGTGCCGCCCTGGAAGCCGGTGACGGCCGAGGAGCGGCGCCGGCATGCCGCGGCCGAAGTGCGCCGGTCCATGCGACGTGAAATGGAACAGAAGTTTGCGGCGATCCGCCTGGCGAACTGAGCCCTGCTCTTGCCGATGCGCCACGCCGGATCGTGGCGCATGGCCCTGCGCTGATCCTGGCCTCCAGCAGCTCCATCACCGTTGCCCCCTGCTGCGCGCGCTGACGGCCGCGCTCCGACTTCCTGGTCCACTGGGCCGCTGCCGGTCCGTATATTTACGGACAAGTTCTAAGTCTGAATTGAAATCACCCTGCGGATGGATGGCACCGCCGTCTTGGGATCGACTTGCATGACGAAGCTGGATGGGACGGCGCGGACACAGAAATCGAGATCCCTGGGCTCGAACTCGCCAGCCGATGCGACCAGGAATTTCGCGGCCGGCCTGGAGCGCCGGATGCGCTCCACGACATCGTCCGGCCGCAGCTGGTGCAAGTCCAGGATCCGGTCCCTGATGAACTCGGCACAGGCCAGATCATCATCGTCCCTGGCGTGCGACGCGATCACATTGACGGTCTGCAGCTCATTCCTGGCCAACAGATGGCGTACGTGCCTGGCGGTATTCATGGCATTGGAATAGCCGGTGACGAAAACGTGGCGGGCGGCCAGCGCCGCAAGGGTGGCCTTGACTCCGTTGGTGGTCTTCTGAACCAGGGTACGCCCCTCCAAGCCGGCTTGGGCCACGCGGTACGGCGAGTTGTCGAGGTCGAAACCGGGAATGCCGATCCCCTTGATCTCACCCGCCAGCAGCAGGGCGGGATCGCGCGCCTTGAGGGCCAAGGCTTCCTCCACCGTATGGACCAGCAAGATGTCCAGAGCGCCGCGCAGAAAGGCGACGTGTGCCACAGTGAACGCGCGGATGACGTCAATGACGACATTGATGTCGGCATCGGGATAGGAGTGGTCCGTCCCTTGCAGGATGCGGATCTCGGGTGCTGGCGGGCGGTTCATGCTGTCACACCTGGCCATCAGGGCGCCCTGCTTCCAGGCCCAAGTCCGGCTTTACTTGAGTCTCACCATGCCTGGGATCCATTAGGAGGGTTGAGGCCACTCGTTCTTTGCCGTGCTTTCCAGCTTGCGGCGCCGTTCAACGCCCGTGCTGAACCGGCTCGGTTTGGCCTCGGGTTCGACGAAACGCCCGTCCGGCCCGTCGTAGAGGGAGAAGGTGTCGGACCGGATGCCCAGGCGCAAGGTTTCCAGACCGATCACGTCACCAAAGGCAATATTGCCCAGATTGACGTTGGGTCCGAGGGCTGCAATCAGCCGGGTCTGCAGAGCCTTGGTCGGCGCTTCCCAGATGGCGTCGGAAGAGTTGAAACGCGCATTGGAAATGCTTTCCACCAGATCGGCGCGCAGGCGTCCCTGGGCATCGCAGATGCCGCTCTTGCCGGACTCGCGCGCTTCCAGGATGACCCGTTTCGCACCGGCGGCCAGGTCGGCGTGGATTTCGGCAATCCACTGGGAGATCGGCATGTTGTCGGCTTCGTCGATGTCCTTCTTGCCGACCTCGCTCAGGACATAGAACTCCTCCGCGAAATCAGCGATGTGCCTGCTCTTTTCCTGACTGGAAAGTGGCAAGGTTCCATTGGAGATCTCGACAACCTGACAGTCGTAATGCTTGAGGAAACGGTAGAAGGCGTCCAGTTTCTTCTGGGCCAGCGCCTTTTCAAACAGCGTGCCGCCGAAATAGAACATCACCTTGTTGTCGATCAGGCACTGGATTTTCTTTTCCAGCTCGCTGGTGACCATGGCCGTGCACCAGCCGAACTTGACGACATCGATCAGCGCCGCGTCACTTTCCACCACGTCCGTGAAATAACGCGTGGGAACACCGTTGTCGATCAAGGCCGTGAGGCCGAAATCCCGGGGTTTGGAGATGCGCTTGGGTGTATCGAGAAAGTTTTGCGACAGCATGCGACTTCCTTCAAGGGATGGCAGGTGAAACCGGGAGCGTGAAGATGCGGGAAGGTTCAAGCACCGGGACCGCCCGCCCCTGGTACAGAAAACACGAGATGGCGATGCGGGCCCAGCAGGCCTGACCAGCCGGCAACGTGCATTGGTCCCTGTCGACCACCTCGACCATGCGTATCAGAAAGGGGGCGCAGAACGCCCCGTATTCGATCGCGGCGCCGGGCGCCACCTGATAGGCCACCACGAGCACATGACTGGCGGATGGGGGTGTCGGCGCATTCATGCCGCCCAGGTAGTCCTGGAGATCGACCAGCGGAAGTTGCCTGCCTTGCCAGGCCAGCAGACCCCGGCAAAAGTACGGCATGCCGGGGACCGGCACGAGCCGTGGCTGCTCGACCAGTTCGACGCCGGCGTGGATCGGCAGCGCAATGAATGTGTTGGCGGCGTACTCAAGCATGCAGGCCAGAGCCGGGGCCTCGCGCTCAGCCGCCATGTCATCGTGGGGCGCATCGTCGACCAGAACGGGCAGTGGCATGTCCATGGCTCAGTCCGGATGTGTCCGCATCTCGGGAAGCATGCGCTGCACCGTTGTACAGAACGCCAGTTCCTTGTCGATCTCGACATAGGCGTCGATCAAGCCCCCGCCTCCACGCAGGATGGCCGGCAGGGCGTGAAACTCGAGCTCCGCATCGATGAGAACGCGGACTTCTGTCCAGGCCAGTGCGGCTGTCCGAGTGGGGCCGGTGAAAAGGGTCAGCAGGATGCGGTCCGGCGGAAAACTGTCCAGCCTGTCCATCCGCTCCGACAGCGCCAGCACCACTTGCGCCGCGCCGGGGTCATCCCCGAGCACAAAGATCCCCGGCTCGGCCGTCGCACCAGGCATCCGATCAATGTATCCGGTCGATGTGACGTCGCGCTGCGGCACCAGCAGGCGCAGCGAATCGGCGCGCAACAGCACGAAGTCGCCCCGCATCTTCATGCTGCGAGCGCCTCACGTATGGTCTGCAGCAAATCCCCCTCGTTGTAGGGCTTCGTGATATAGCTGCTGACCCCGGCCTGCTCGGCCAGCCGGCGATGTTTTTCCTGGGAGCGGGACGTGATCATGATCACCGGCACCGACTTGAGGTCATCGCGATTGCGGATGTGGCTGGTCAGTTCGATGCCGTTCATGTTCGGCATTTCCAGGTCGGTCAGCACAATGTCCGCATTGAAGGAGCCCAGGGTGTCGATGGCGTCGATGCCGTCGCGCGCCGCCTGCACCCGGAACCCGGCATCCTGCACCAGTTGCATCAGGGATGTCCGGACGGACAGGGCATCGTCGACGATCAGCACGCCCGGCGAGTCTTGCTGCAGCGGCGCACCGGCGCTGGACGAGCGCAGACTTTTCACCTGGCGCTGGAGGCTCTCGCCGGCAAACAGCTGGCTCGTGTCCAGGTTCACGGCCACGCTGCCATCGCCAAGGATGGACAGTCCGGCCACGCCGCGGATGTGGCGTGCAAACCGCCCCGGGTTCTTGACCAGCAGCTCACGGGAGTCGATCAGGCGGTCCACACCGAGCACATGGGTCCTGTTGTCCACCCGGATGACCACGGCATCGTAGTCATCCAGCGATTTCTCGCTGTCGACGGCCAAGCCCGCGAGTTCGGACAGCAGTCGCCCGCTCAGCACCCGCTTGCCGTGGTGGTAGACCAGTTTGTCGCCTGCGCGTTCGAACTTCCCGATGCCCCGCGGGATGGCCTGTTCGATATGCAGTGAAGGCAATGCGAAGCGCTGGCCGCTGACTTCCACCACCAGCGATTGCATGGTTGACAGCGAAGCGGCAAAGCGCAGTTCGAAAGTACAGCCCTGCCCTGCCCGTGTGCTGATGTGGATGGAGCCATTCATGGCGTTGATCCAGTCCCGCACCACATCCAGGCCCACACCGCGGCCCGACACCTCGTTCACGGCATCGCGTGTCGAGAAGCCGGGCAGCAGGATCAGGCGTACCAGCTCTTCGTCTGCCAGCACCTGATCCGCGCTGACAAGTCCCCGTTCCATCCCGCGCCGGTGGATGGCCGCCAGATCCAGGCCGTGTCCGTCATCGCTGCATTGAAGCACCACCTGCTGGCCTTGGCGTGAGAAGGCCAGTTCGATGCGACCGACAGGATCCTTGCCGGCGGCCCGGCGCTCCTCGGGCAACTCGAGGCCGTGGTCAACGGCATTGCGCAACAGGTGCAGCAGCGGCTCAGCCAGACGGTTGAGCATGTCGCCGTCGATCAATGCCTCGCTGCCCTTGATGCCCAGCGTCGCCTGTTTGCCGGTGGCCTGGCAGGTGGCACGCACATTGCGCTGCAGGCGTGGCTCCAGGATGCCGGCCTGGTTCATCCGGGTCCGGATGACCAGATGCTGCAGCTCCTTGGACAGACGCTGTTGCAGCGACTGCACACCTGTCAGCTGGGAAATATCCTCCTCCAGCCGGAAAGCGAGTGTTCGGGCGTCGGCGGATTCCTCCATCAGCGCATGCGTCGTGCTGTGCAGCTCGCTGTACTGGTCCATCTCAAGCGGGTCGAAGGCCGCTTCGTCGGCTCGGCGCGTGCGGGCGCGCATCATGCTCAGGGCACGCACGTCAACCAGGGTCTCCAGTTCGAACAGGCGTTTCTGCACGCGCAGGTTCTGGTTGAGCAATTCGCGGGCATGCTCGGTCAGACGCTTGATGCGGGACTCCAGCACCGCACTGTTGACCGAGACCTCGCCGGAAACGCGGAACAGTTCGTCGACCTGCTGCACGCTGACGCGCAGGGCCGTGGCATTGCGCGCGGTGGATGACGGGCCTTCGTGCGATGGCGCAATGGCCTGCCGGGACTCAGATTCAGCCGCATTGCTGCGGGCAGGGATCTGTGGCATTGATGTGCCGGGCAGCATGAGGGAGGTGGAGCGCGACAGCGCCTGGTCGATGACTTCGCCACGGTCGATGCGGTTGGCCAGGTCCAGGACGCTTTGCAGCACCTCCTGCGCCTGCTGGGGGTAATCATCCGTTCCGCTGACATGGCCGACCATCTGCTCCAGGCAGTAGGCCGCATCCAGCAAGGTGTCCGCCGCCGGCTTGGCGACCACCCCGCCCTGGCCTTCGAAGTGGTCCAGGATGTCCTCGAAATGGTGCCCCAGCGATGCCAGGCCGCGCAGGCCGATGATGGCGCCGGAGCCCTTGAGGGTGTGTGCCATGCGCCGTGCTGCCACCAGGTCCGAAGTGTCGCCCTGCCCCTGCGCCATCTTGCGTGACAGGTCCACCAGATAACGGGCCTGGTCGGGCGCCTCGTGAAAGAAGCCCTCCAGCAGCCTGGAGTCCACATCGGCCGGGATCTGCAGCGCCACATCCTCCGGCGTTGCCAGCACCGTGCGTGCCAGCTGGCCATCCCCCCGGCCGGGCTGCTGCACCTGCAGCGGCATGGCGCCCAGCATGTGCATGATCTTCAGCGCCTGCTCCTCGCCCAGCGCATACGGCGCACGCACCAGGTGGTCCACCAGTCCCGCCGCCGTCGTCGGGTCGGAGATATTGCGCAGGTAGTAGATGATCAGCGGCGGCCATGCACGCAGGAACCCGATCATGTCGCCGCGTTCATGGCTTGCCAGTCCCGGCAGGGCCAGCGTGTTTTCGAGCACATGGTTGCAGACGGCCTGCAGGCCGGGAAACCCGGCCATTTCGGCGGCCTCGCCCATGCGCTGCGCCAGGCTGCTGTATTCATCCAGCGCCACCAGGAAGGCCTGGTCGGCGGCATCCAGGGAAGCCAACTCGTCCAGGTCGCGGTCGAGTTGGGGGCCGGCGAGTTCGATCTCGGCGGCCAGCGCATCGATCAGGTCGTTCAGCTTCACGGGCGTTGCCTCCTCGGGAATGCCATACGGGCTTGTTTCAGGCCATCTTCGGCAGCTTGAACACGTTGACCGACTCCACCAGGCGGCGCGCCGACTGCAGCAGCGTCTCGGTTTCCCGGTTCTGGGCCGAGATCTGATCGGCGGTGCGCTCCGTGCTCAGGCCGATGTGCTGTACCGAGGCCAGCAGGTTGGCCGACATCTCACGCTGCTGCTCGGACATTTCGGCAATCCGCTTCACCTGGGCCACCAGTTCGCCGGTGATCTGCTGGGTCATGCGCATTTGCTCACCGGCCTTTTGCGCCTGTTCGGAGCCTTGCACCACCTGGCCGATGGTGCGGTTCACCGTGCTGATGGTTTCATTGGTTTCGAGCTGGATGTTGTTCACCAGCGTGCTGATCTGCTGCGTCGCCGTCCGCGAACTCTCGGCCAGTCGCTGCACCTCTTCCGCCACCACCGCGAAACCGCGCCCGGCTTCGCCGGCCACCGCGGCCTGCATGGACGCATTGAGCGCCAGTACATGGGTACGTTCCGAAATGGTATTGATCAGGTTCACGATGCCGGAGATTTCCTGCGAACGTTCGCCCAGGCGCTTGATGCGTTTTTCCGTTTCGGCAATCGTTTCGCGGATCGACTCCATGCCCTTGACCGTGCCGTTCACCGTTTCCAGCGCGGTATCGGTCACGGCCGTGGCCTTGTTGGCGGATGCATTGGACTGCTCTGCCAGTGCGGCCACCTGGTTCATGGTCTGCGTTGCGTTGGTCAGCGATTCGACCATCTTGCCTACGCTGGTGCGTTCGTCCGCGGCTGTTTTCGACACCATTTCGGCCTGGCTACGCACCTTGTCCGAGGCCTGGGCCACGTGGCCGGCAATCTGGCTCACACCCTGCAGCACCTTGGAGGTTTCGGCTGTCAGGGAGTTGATGGAGTCGGAAACGGTGCCGATCACGTCCTCCGTGACCGGCGCTTTCACGGTCAGGTCACGCTGCGACAGTTGATGCACCGACTCCAGAATCGAGATGACCGACTGGTTCAGACGGTCGTTCTCCGCCTCGGCTTTCCGTTGAGCGTCACGACGCTCCTTCAGAAGACCGTGCACCGTGCGCCAGATGGCGCCCAGCTCGTCCTGGGATTTCACGCCTTCGGATTCCTTGAGTTCTTCACCCGCGCGTACGCGCTCGACCGTGTCCTGCAGATCCTTGAGTGGACGGCTGATGCCGCGGTACACGTACAGGGCCGTGCCGATACCGAACAGCGCCAGGAGCAGGCCGGTCAGCCCCATCAGGCGGTTGGCCGTCGAGTGGATTTGTGCAATGCTCTCTTCGTTGTTCTTTTGCGCCAGCTTGCGCAAATCGGTGATCCCCTTGACGGTGGCAATCGCACCGGGGGTGGTCCATTTGAGACGGATCTCCTGGACTTCGTCCACCTTGCCTTCATCGAACATGCCGAAAAGCAAGGGCTGCTTGGACACGTACTCCGCAAGAAACACCCTCGTCTGCTTCAGCTTTTCCGATTCTTCTTCCGTCAGATTGGGCAGTTCCGAATAGGCTTGCAGGCCCTGCTCCACGTCCCGGATGTGTTGCGGGTTCTTGTCACTGATGCTCTGACGCCGTTTCGCATCGGGACTCGTCATGTACAGGGGGAAGCCGGAACGCAACTCCCAGACGGAATTCTCCGCCTGCGCAATGATCGAGAACTTGGCCTCGGTCAGCGCCTGCAGGCGCTGGAACGTGTTCACCTGCCAGGTGGCCACCACGGCGAACGCGGCGGAAAGGAGCAGCAGCAGGCTGAAGCCGGCCAGCACCTTGGTTCGGATTGTCAGGTTCAATGTCATCACGGCACTCCCGTTGGTTCAAACATGAAAGGGGCGGTCATGGTTCGGCTGCTGGCCTGTGGCCGCCAGCTCGTCGCTCAACTGGCCCAGCAGGACCGGCACCAGCAGGTCCATCCAGGTGCGTTCGGCCGCCCAGCAGGTCTGATGCACGCAGGCTTCCAGCAGGGCCGGCACCGGGGCGCCTTCCGCACGATCGCCGGGCGTGAAACGCAGGCGCAGAGGCAGGCCATCGATGAGTACGCCGGCGGCATCGGCGCCATGCCCCAGCACCAGCAGCATGGGCTTTGCGCTCTGCTGGTGTTCGATGCCCAGATAACTCGCCAGGTCAAAGACGGGGACCAGCAGGCCATGCAGATTGGCGATACCGGTAAACCAGTCCGGTGCATTGGGCAACTGGTAGGTCGCAGGCATGTCGGACAGTTCGCTGCCGTCTTCGTAACGGATCATCAGCCCGAGATGGCCGATGAAAAACCCCTCGCGCTGCTGAATCTCGCTTGCCCCGGCCGCGCTGGCGCCGGAGGTGGTGCAGGCGACTGCCAGTGCCCTACCGATCGGATCTGTGCCCTCAAACTGGAAGCCGCGGCGCAGCGCCTCGGTGGGTGGCAGCAGCGGCTGCCCGGAGCTTGCCATCAGGTCGTTCATGGCTTGCTGCATGGTCTTGCCGCTCAGGCCAGTTGCGCCAGGATCTGCTCGCGGCTGTAGGGCTTGGTGATGTAGCCCCGGGCGCCCAGCATCTGGCCCCAGGCCATGTCGGCCCTCTGGTTCTTGACCGAGACGAGTACCACAGGGATGTTCCTGGTCGACTCATCAGCCTTGAGCATGCGCGTGGCGGCAAAGCCGTCCACCTCCGGCATGTTGATGTCCATCAGGATCAGGTCGGGCTTGTCGCGCCTGGCCCGCTCCAGCGCTGTGGCGCCATTCTCCGCCAGGAGCGGCTGGTGGCCGGCCTCCGAGACGATGCGCTCGAGATTGGCGCGATCGGCCTGCAGGTCATCGACGATGAGGATTTTTCTTCCCATGGAATGCTCTCCCTTTGATCTGATGCGGATGCGCAGGGGCCTGGTGCTCAATGCAGGGCTCGGACCTGCGACAGCAATTGCTCATCGCTGAACGGCTTGGTGACATAGCCCTTGGCACCGAGCATCTGTCCCCAGGCCTTGTCGGCTTTCTGGTTCTTGGCCGAGACCAGGAGCACCGGGATGTCCTTGGTCTGGACATCGCCCTGCAGTGCGCGGGTGGCGGCATAGCCATCCATCTCCGGCATATTGATGTCCATCAGGATGGCGTCGGGCTTGCTGCGCTTGGCAGATGCCACGGCCTGGACGCCGTCGGTGGCCGTGGCCACCATGTAACCGGCTTCGCCCAGCAGTTTTTCGAGGCGCTGACGGTCTACCGGGTTGTCTTCGACGATGAGGATGTTGCGGGCCATGGTGCGTACTCCTGGGATGGGGATTCAATTGGGCAGATGCACGGCAAGGACATCGCCGAGATGCTGGGGGTCGATGGGTTTGGTCAGATAGGCATCGCAACCGGCCATCTTTCCGCGAATGCGGTCAAAGGGGGAGGACTTGCTGGTCAGCATGACCACGGGCACGGCGTGACCGCCGCGCAGCATGGACTTGATCTGGCGGCATCCTTCATAACCGTCGAGTCCGGGCATCAGCACGTCCATCAGCACGCAGTCCATCCGCTCGTGCGTCAGGATCCTGAGCGCCGAGGTCACGCTGTCGGCTTCACTCACGGCGAAGCCGCCGGCTTCCAGCAGGGAGCGCAGATGGTTGCGAACGGCCAGGCTGTCGTCAACCACCAGGATGGGACGATCGGAGAACCCCCCTCGAAAGGTCCTGTGCGTGGCATCCAGCGGGGCGGCCTGGGAGACCGGTGGAGCGCCGGGGCTGTTTTCAAGTGCGCGTGCCAGCAGGATGGGCAGGATGGACCATTGCACGGGCCGGCGGATGATCGTATGGCCGACCGGCACCGGGCCGCTGCCACCGATCCAGATCACGGCCTTGTTTTCGAGCCAGGGTTGCTGCCTGGCCCAGCCGACGGCGGCCCTGTCGTCGGCGCCGATCAGGACCACGTCTGCCCGGACGGCCTCCCGTTCCTCCAGGATTTCCAGGCGCGGTGAGCGTCGCAGGGATACCCGGACCAGGCCGTCGAGCAACTGGCGCTCGTCGCGTTCGAGCCCACGGACCAGCAGCTTGAGCGCGGGACCGGCGGCTTCCTGCTTGCGTACCGACGGCGAACCTTCCGCCATGAGGGCGGGCGGGCGAGGATATCTGCCCTCCGTGTCCCCTGGGTGCATTTCACTGCTCACAGCCACCTCCCCGAATTGAAGGCCAAGACGTGACGAGCCTTTGTTACTGATTTTTTTGCTGCCGGCCCATCTTCGCAACAACTTGAAAAATCTTGCGCCGTGGCTGGAGGGGGTCCAAGCAAGACTACAGTTTTTTACATTTGCACCAGCCTTGAAACAAGTGACGTTACAAACGCCGAGATCCTGTTACAGATCGGCTGAGACGTGCCAGCCGGCGTTGTCCCGGACGGGGGCGACTCAGCTTTGCGCCGTGCTGCTGGAGTAGGAGGAAAACAGGCGTTCGAAGTTGCGGCTGGTGAGGTCGGCCACGGTCTCGACCGGACAGGAGCGCAGTTGCGCGATCAGCTGTGCGACGTATGGCACGTAGGACGGGTTGTTGGTCTTGCCACGGTACGGCACCGGCGCCAGATAAGGGCTGTCGGTCTCGATCAGCATGCGATCCAGGGGCACGAAGCTGGCCACTTCACGCAGGTCGGCGGCATTCTTGAAGGTCAGGATGCCCGAAAAGGAGATGTAGAAACCCAGGTCCAGCGCCGCGCGAGCTACGGCCATGGTCTCCGTGAAGCAGTGAAAAACACCGCCGGCCGAACCTGACGAGCCGTTTTCGCCTTCCTCCCGCAGGATGCTCAGCGTGTCGTCGGAGGCGCTGCGGGTGTGGATGACCAGGGGCTTGGCCAGTTGGCGCGCGGCCCGGATATGGGTGCGAAAACGCTGGCGCTGCCACGCCATGTCGGCCACGGTGCGTTCACCCAGGCGGTAGTAGTCCAGCCCGGTTTCACCGATGCCGATCACGCGCGGCAGGCCGCCACGGGTCAGCAGATCGTCCAGCGTGGGCTCGGTCACGTCCTCGTTGTCCGGATGCACGCCGACCGTCGCCCAGAAGTTGTCGTGCTGCAGGGCCAGGCTGTGTACATCGGCGAACTCTTCCAGCGTGGTGCAGATGCACAGGGCGCGCGTCACCTGTGCTGCGGCCATGGCCTCGCGGATGCGTGGCAGGTCTTCCCTCAGTTCCGGGAAGGTCAGATGGCAATGGGAATCGGTGTACATGGCAAAAGGGCACGGAAATCGCCTGAGGCGCAGCGCCCGGCAGGCCTCAGATGGTCTGCGTGGTGCGGTCAGAGGTCAGGTGTGAGCCCAGGATTTCTTCGATCTTGTTCTTGAGCATGCGGGACTTCTCGTCGGACGGGAAGCGCACGCCCACGCCCTGGGTCCGTGTGCCGGCCGCCTTGGCCGGGGTCACCCAGGCCACCTTGCCGGCGACCGGGTAGCGCTGGTTGTCGTCGGGAAGCGACATCAGCACATAAACATCATCGCCCAGGTGGTATTCGCGCGTGGTCGGGATGAACACGCCCCCCTCAGTGAACAAGGGGATGTAAGCGGCATAAAGCGCAGCCTTTTCCTTGATGGCCAGCTGGATGACACTGGGCCGGGGGGTGTTGCTGGGGGCGGTGGACATGGTGTGCGTGTGCAGGAAGCAGCTAGTTTAGGGCCGTTTGGGCACGGCTCACAAGCGCTTCGATCATCAGGCCGGTGTTGAAGGGGTGCTCGGCGCTGCGGCTTTCCCGCCCCAGTTCGCGCTGCCAGGCACTGAGCGCGCTCAAGGACGGGGGAGAGGGCAGATCGCCACTTTCGAAATAACGCGGTACGGCGCCCGTGCCCAGGGCCATGAGGTCATGGCAGAGCTTGTGCAGGGCATCGATCAGCTGGGCCGGGCTCCAGTCGGCCACGGCGCCAAGCTCACCACGCTGCAGGGCGCGCGGCAGGCTGTGCCAGCTTTTGGGGTCACGCCCGGAAGCGGCAAAAAGCAGGGCATCCTCGGGCCGGCCACCGGCGGCACGCAGCAGGGTGCGGGCATCGTCGGCGGTCATCCCCTGCTGCTGCAGCCACGGCAAGGCCACGTGTTCCTGCGGCCAGCTCATCGCATGGGTCAGGCAGCGGCTGCGGATGGTGGGCAGCAGCTGGTGCGCGGCTTCGCTGGCGAGCACGAAGCGCACAGCGCCCGGCGGCTCTTCCAGCGTCTTGAGCAGGGCATTGGCCGTGACATGGTTCATGCGCTCTGCCGGGTAGACCAGCACCGCCTTGCCGCGCCCGCGCGCGCTGGTGCGCTGGGCGAACTCGATGGTGTCGCGCATGGCCTCGATGCGGATTTCCTTGCTGGGCTTGCGCTTCTTGTCGTCGATGTCGCTCTGGGATTTCTCGTCCAGGGGCCAGCCCAGCTCCAGCATCACGGTCTCGGGCATGAGCACGCAGAGGTCGGCATGGGTGCGTACATCAATGGCGTGGCAGGAGGGGCAGGCGCCGCAGGCGCCCTGCTCCGTCGCCTGTTCGCACAGCCAGGCCCGCACCAGGGCCAGGCCCAGGCTGTACTGCCCCAGGCCCGAGGGACCCTGCAGCAGCCAGGCATGGCCGCGCTGGGCCAGCAGCTGTTGGGTTTGCAAGGCAATCCATGGCGCCGGCGAACTCATGTCAGCCACCCTCTGTTTTTCACGGCTTGCAGTGCGTCCTGCCAGACGGCATCACGGCTTTGCGCGGCGTCGATGCGGACAAAACGCTGTGGATCCTGGGCCATGCGCTGGGCATAACCCTGTGCCACACGGCGGAAGAAGTCCACCGGTTGTGCCTCGAACTTGTCGGGCGCGCGCGCGCCGGTCAGGCGCCGCGCGGCTATGGCCGGGTCCAGATCGAACCACACGGTCAGGTCGGGCTGGCGCAGGGCTGTGCTGGCCGGCATGGCCTGGACCCAGGCTTCGAGCACGCGCAGCACCTGCGCATCGAAACCACGGCCACTGCCCTGGTAGGCGTAGGTGGCGTCGGTGAACCGGTCGCACAGCACCACGTCACCACGGGCCAGCGCGGGTTCGATCAGTTGCTGCAGGTGGTCGCGCCGCGCAGCGAAGACCAGCAGAGCTTCGGTCATCGCGTCCATGGGGTCGTTGAGCACCAGGGTGCGGAGCTTTTCGGCCAGGGGGGTGCCGCCGGGTTCGCGCGTGAGCGTGACCGTGCGGCCCTGCGCGCGCAGGGCCTGGGCCAGGCCCTCGATATGGGTCGATTTGCCGGCGCCGTCGATGCCCTCGAAGCTGATGAAGAGCCCCGCCATTCAGCGCTGTCCCAGCTGGTATTTGCGCACGGCGCGGTTGTGCTCTTCCAGCGTCGCGCTGAACTCGCTCGTGCCGTCGCCTCGGGCCACGAAATACAGGGCCCGGGTCTGGGCAGGTTGCACGGCCGCCAGCAGTGCGTCATGGCCGGGCATGGCGATGGGCGTGGGTGGCAGGCCGGAGCGGGTGTAGGTGTTCCAGGGGCTGTCAGTCTGCAGGTCGCGCTTGCGCAGATTGCCATCGAACCTGGAGCCCAGGCCGTAGATCACGGTGGGGTCGGTCTGCAGCAGCATGCCGATGCGCAGGCGGTTGTTGAAGACCCCGGAAATCTGCCTGCGGTCCGAGGGGCGGCCGGTTTCCTTCTCGACGATGCTGGCCAGGATCAGGGCCTCGTCCGGGCTCTTGAGCGGGCTGTCGGGCGCGCGCTGGGCCCAGGCAGCCGCCAGGCGCTGGTCCATCTCCTGCAGGGCACGGCGCAGCAGGGCCAGGTCGCTCGAACCCTTGGCATAGGCGTAGGTGTTCGGGAAAAAACGGCCTTCCGGATGCTGACCCGGACGGCCCAGTTTTTCCATGACGGCGGTGTCACTCAGCTCCTGGATATCGGGTTTGAGCTGATCGGCCTTGCGCAGCAGTTCACGCCACTGGCCGAAGGTCAGGCCCTCGGGCAGCGTCACACTGCGCTGGGCCACTTCTCCACGCACCAGCTTGGCCACGAGGATGCGCGGCGTCGGGTCGCCACCGATCTCGTAGCTGCCCGCCTTGATCAGGCGCGCCTGGCCGGAGAGACGGATCCACCAGTAGAGCAGTTGCGGATCAACCTGCACCCCGCCCTGCACCAGGGACCGCACCACCGCGCGCGCGGAGCTGCCGGGTTCGACCGTCAGTTCCACCGTCTCGGTCTTCAGGCCCAGGGGCTGCTGGAGCCACCAGACAGCGCCGGCAAAGAGCAGGCTGGCCAGCAGGAACAAAAACGACGCGATGAATTTCACAGCCCTACGAATCCTATGTGTACAGCGGACGATGATAATTCACCCCCATGCCTCTCGTCCTGAACGGCTTTGCCCCCCTGCCCCATCTTGGTGTGATACGCGCCGAGGGGGAGGACGCCGCCAAATTCCTGCATGGCCAGCTGACCCAGGACTTTTCCCTGCTGGGCCTGTCCGAAGCCCGCCTGGCCGCCTTCTGCTCGGCCAAGGGCCGGATGCAGGCCAGCTTCATCGGCTTCAAGCGCAGCCACAACGAGATCCTGCTGGTCTGCAGCCGCGACCTGCTGGCGTCCACGCTCAAGCGCCTGTCCATGTTCGTGTTGCGCTCCAAGGTCAAGCTCAGCGATGCCACGGACAGCCTGTCCCTGCATGGCGTGGCGGGGCCGGCGCTGCAAGCGCTGGCCCCCGGCGAGCCCCCGCCTTGGGCCAGCCAGGCACTGGGTGGCGCCCACCTCGTGCACCTGTACCCGGCCGACGGCGTGCCGCGCGCGCTCTGGGTGGCGCCAGCCGGTACGCCGCTGCCCGCCGGCCCGGCCCTGCGCCACGAGGACTGGCTCTGGGGCGAGGTGCGCAGCGGCGTGGCCACCGTGAGCCAGCCCCTCTTCGAGGCCCTGGTGCCGCAGATGCTCAACTACGAATCGATCGGCGGCGTCAATTTCAAGAAGGGCTGCTACCCCGGCCAGGAGGTCGTCGCGCGCAGCCAGTTCCGCGGTACGCTCAAGCGCCGCGGCTATCTGGCGCACAGTGCCGACTGTATGCAGGCTGGCCAGGAAATTTTCGATGCGGCCGATGCCAGCCAGCCCTGCGGCATCGTGGCCCAGGCGGCGGCGGCGCCGGGCGGCGGCTTTGATGCCATCGTTTCACTGCAGACCTCGGCCACCGGCGCCAGCCTGCAGGTGGGTCAGGCCGGCGGGCCGGCGATGGAACTGCTGCCCCTGCCCTACGCGCTGCTCGAAGACATCTGAGCGGCTTCAGCGCAGCTGACCGCGGTAGTCCGGCGGCACCATCTGGCGCACCTGGGGCCTCAGGGTCTCGGGGGTCGCTTCCCAGGCGGCCTGAAAGGCTTCCAGTGCCCGTTTGCGCTCTTTCAGATCCGGACCGGCATAGACCATGGCGGTCTTGAGCCAGCTGTCGATGCGGGTGTCCGGCCACAGTTCGCGTCGCAGGCGCTGCGACGCCAGGGCCAGGGCAAAGTCCTTGTGCCGCAAACCCAGCACATAGGCGTATTCGATCAGATCGGGTTCGACCTGGCCGGTGGTCAGGTGCTCGCGCAGCCGGGTCAAGGCCTGACTGTCCTGGCCACGGCGTAGCAGCAACATGATTTCGACCGAGCGCAGGCTGGGCGCATCCGGCCTGAGGGCCAGGGCGCGGTCGTAATAGGCCTGGGCCTGGTCCAGCTCACCCAGGTGGATGCTGGCCCGGGCCAGATTGGCCAGCAGGGCCACGACATAGGGGCGGGATTCCAGCACCGAAGCCCAGATCCAGCGTGCGTTCTCCCAGTCACCCCAGGCAGCGAGTTCGTCAGCCACCAGGGGTGTGATCTTGCGGTAGTGCGGATGCAGGGCCACGCCCTCGCGCACCAGGCGCAATATTTCCTGGCGTGTGGTCTTCCAGCGCGGATCGTCCGGGGCGCCGGTCGAGGAGATCGCGTAGGCCAGCTGCGCGGCACGTACCAGGCGGGTTTCCGCGGCCACGGCCAGCACGCTGAGTCCCAACGCCAGCAGCAGTGCCCCGGTCAGGGCCAGCAGCGACAGGCGCAACCCCAGTGGGCGGGGCAAGACCGCGGCAGCGGTATCGGGCCACAGGCGCCGGTCGGAGGCCGCCAGCGCGCCCAGGCTCAGCGCAAACAGGGCGCCTGCGCCCGCCAGTCGCCAGGGAAAGCCTGCGCCGCTGACGATGAAGAGCCCCAGCAGGCTGGCCAGCAGCATGGCGCGCCAGGGCCATTCCTGCGGATCGGCTGCCTCTGCGGTCTTTTCCTGCCAGGTCCGGCGCGCGGCGCGCAAGAGGTAGAAGCCCAGCGCCAGGGAGAAGACCCAGCCGGCGGCGCCGTACTCGGCCAACAGCTGCAGGTATTCGTTGTGCACGTAGTAATCGGTTTCCAGTTGGGCACCGGCCGCCTGGTACAGGGGAATTTCCACCTCCCAGGCGCCGGCACCAACGCCCGTCAGCGGACGATCGGCGATCAGGCGCAGCGTGGCCTGCCACATCTGCAGGCGCACGCTGGGCGAGCCTGTGCTGTATTCGGCGGTCACGGCCAGGGACTGGCCCCGGACAAAGGCGCGTTCCAGCGCCGTTAGCCCCAGGCCCTCGCTGGCGAGATAGGGGTTGCCGGTCGGCAGGCTGCCCAGCCCGAGCAGCGTGCCCAGAACGATGGCGCCGGCCAGCATCCGGTCGGCGCGCGGCCAGCGTGCCAACGCCAGACGCCCGCGGTAGCGCCACAGGATGAAAACCAGCACGGGCGCCAGCACCAGCAGGGCCAGCAAAGCCGAACGCGTGCCCGTCAGCAGCAGGGCCAGCGCATTGAACGTGACGCTGAACACCCGCAGCGCGATCTGGGCCCTGCCCTGCGCCTGCGCCGCCAGCAGCACCGAGAACGGCAGGGTGCTGAGCACGTATTCAGCGTAGAAATTGCGGTTCAGGAAAGTCGAACCCGGTGGCGGCAGCTGCGGGAACCAGCGCAGATCGAGCCAGAACTGCAGCGCCACCCAGAGCGAAGCCAGCACCGCGCCCCAGTGGATGCCCGTGGCCAGCAGGGTCAGACGCTCCAGCGTCAGGGTGTTGAGACCCAGCCACAGCAGCAACGCAAAGATGAACCATCGCACCGCCTCCACCCCGGCCAGATAGGTGTGTGACCAGGCCATGCTGCCCAGGGCCCAGGCCAGCAGCAGGAGGGGCAGCCACAGCAGCGAATGCCAGCGCAGCGCTTGCGGCGTTCGCAAGTTGTGCCAGCACAGCAGCAGGGCCGCGCCCAGGGCGGCAAAGGCCACCAGGGCCGATTTCAAGGTGTCCTGCAGTACCAGCTCACTGGGGACCCCGAGGGCCGGCGCCAGCAGGAGCATGGCGGCCAGCACGAGGACCACACCATCGGCGCCGGCAGGCCAGCGCAGGCTGGCTGACCAGCGGCTCATGTCAGCTCCCGATGCATCTCCAGATGGGGGATGCCGGCTTCCTCGAAGGGCTCACCCTGCCCTTCGAAGCCCAGCTGGCGGTAGAAACCCTCGGCGCTGCGCTGGGCGTGCAGGACCACGCGGTGGTCGCCGCGCTGGCGGGCCGCGTCCATCAGCGCGCGCAGGATGTCCCGGCCCAGGCCGCTGCCACGCAGCACGCGGCTCACCGCCATGCGGCCGATCCTGGCGACCTTCGGCCCGTGCTGCAGCAGGCGGCCCGTGGCCACCGGCATGCCCAGCCGGTTGCAGGCCACCGCATGCAGGGCGGTGGCATCGTCCTCGTCCCATTCCAGTTCCAGCGGGATCTGCTGCTCCTGCACAAAGACCTCGGTGCGCACCCGGCGGGCCGTTTCGCCCAGCTGGGCCCAGGCGCCCAGGCGGATGGCCACCATGGCCTCCCCCGCCTCGAACCCCATCAGGGTGTCGCGCAAAGCCTGCGGCACCGGCTTCGATGTCTGTGTGGCCGGGTTCGCATAGACGTAGACCAGTTCCTCTTCGACCAGCAACTGTTCGCCGCGGAACACGCCGCCACGGAACTGGATGGAGGAGTTGCCGATGCGTTCGCATCTCAGGCCGATGGCCAGCTGGTCGTCGTAACGCGCCGAGGCGTGGTATTCGAGGCTGGCTTTTTTCACGTAAAGATCGCCGCCCAGATGTTCCATGGCCGCCTCGTATGGCAGGGCCAGGGCGCGCCAGTAGTCGCTGATGGCCGTGTCAAAGTACATCAGGTAATGCGCGTTGAAGACGATCTTCTGCATGTCCACCTCGGCCCAGCGCACGCGCAGGGGGTGGAAAAAACGGAAGTTGGCGCGGGTCGTGGTGTGCTGGGTCATGGATCAGGGTGTGCCAAAAGCGTGTTTCAGGGCGCGGGCGGCGTCGGCATGGGCCTGCAGGGCTTGGGGAATAGCGCGGCCCATCTTGATGAACTCGTGGACCATGCCGCGGTAGATCTCCAGATCGACGGCCACGCCGGCAGCGCGCAGCTTGTCGGCATACATCAGTCCCTCGTCCACCAGCGGGTCGCATTCGGCCAGGCCGATCCAGGCCGGCGCCACGCCGTCCACGTCGGGCGCCAGCAGCGGCGCGAAACGCCAGTCGTCGCGGTCGGCCGGGGTGTTGATGTAATGGTTGAAGAAATACGTGATGTGCGTTTCCTCGATCACGAAACCTTCGGCAAAGGTGGTGTGCGAGGGCGTGTCCTGGTGTGCGGCGCAGCCCGGGTAGAACAGCAGTTGCAGGGCCAGCGGCAGGCTGGCGTCGCGCGCCTTGATGGCACAGACGGCGGCCAGGGTGCCGCCGGCGCTGTCGCCGCCCACGGCGATGCGGCTGCCGTCCAGGCCCAGGGCCCCGGCCCGCTTGGCCAGCCAGTGCAGAGCATCCCAGGCGTCGTTGGTGGCCGTGGGGAATTTATGCTCGGGCGCCAGCCGGTAATCGACCGAAACCACGGCGCACCGGGCCAGATGGGCGAGCTGGCGGCACAGGCTGTCATGCGTGGCCACGCTGCCGATGGTGAAGCCGCCGCCGTGAAAGTACACCAGCACGGGCAGCAGCTCCTGCGTCGGCGCATAAAGCCGGGCCGGCAGGCCCTGCCCGTCCCGGGACGGAATCTGCAGATCCTGCACGCGCGCCAGCTTGTGGGGCGGGACGTCCAGCATGCCCGAGCCCACCTCATAGACCTGGCGGGCCTGCTGCGGCGTCAGCGCGTGCAGCGGGAGTTGCCGGGTGCGCGCCATGCGGTCCAGGACGTTGCGCATGGCCGGTGTCAGCAGGGTGCGCGGGTTGCGTTGGTGACTCATCCGGGGTGAATTGCTTGCTAAAGTGGCTGCCAAATCGTACACCGCGGAGACAGCGCACCATGGCCCTCATCTACTACGTCACCCAGATCCAGTTCGATTTCGGCGCGATCAAGCTGCTCAAGGCCGAGTGCGAACGCAACGGCATCAGCCGCCCCCTCATCGTGACCGATGCCGGCGTCAAGGCCGCAGGCCTGCTGCAGAAGGCGCTGGACGCCCTGCCCGGCCTGCCCGTGGCCGTGTTCGACCAGACCCCGTCCAATCCCACCGAGGCTGCGGTGCGCGCCGCTGCCGCCCTCTACAAGGCGCAGCGGTGTGACGGCCTGATCGCCGTGGGTGGCGGCAGCGCCATCGACTGCGCCAAGGGCGTGGCCATCGCCGCCACACACGAAGGCCCGCTCAAGACCTACGCCACCATCGAAGGCGGCTCCACCAGGATCACGGAGCGCGTGGCCCCGCTGATCGCCGTGCCCACCACGGCCGGCACGGGCAGCGAGGTGGCGCGCGGCGCCATCCTCATCGTGGACGACCACCGCAAGCTGGGTTTCCACTCCTGGCACCTGGTGCCCAGGACGGCCATCTGCGACCCCGAGCTCACCCTGGGCCTGCCGCCCAAGCTCACGGCCGCCACCGGCATGGACGCCATCGCGCACTGCATGGAGACCTTCATGGCGCCCGCCTTCAATCCGCCGGCCGACGGCATCGCCCTGGACGGTCTGCAGCGCGCCTGGGCCCATATCGAGCGCGCCACCCGGGACGGTAGCGACCGCGAGGCACGCCTGAACCTCATGAGCGCCTCCATGCAGGGGGCCATGGCCTTCCAGAAAGGCCTGGGCTGCGTGCACTCCCTGAGCCACAGCCTGGGCGGCGTGGACCCGCGTTTGCACCACGGCACGCTCAACGCCATGTTCCTGCCGGCCGTCGTCAACTTCAATGCGGGTGCCGAGTCGATCCAGAAGGAAAGCCGTCTGTTGCGCATGGCCCAGGCCATGAACCTGGACACGGCGGGAGATATCGCCTTGGCCATTCGGGACATGAACGCCCGTCTGGGCCTGCCCACGGGCCTGCGCGCCATGGGCGTGAGCGAAAACCAGTTCGGGCAGATCGTCACCGGCGCCCTGGCCGACCATTGCCACAAGACCAACCCGCGCATCGCCAGCGCAGAGGATTACCTCACCCTGCTTGAACAGGCGATGTGAGGCGCTCGGTCTGTTGGCTTACTTGAACAGGCAGTGCTTGGCGTAGTCGGTGGCCTCGTTGGCCGTCCAGTCGCCCTTCGGTTTGTCCTTCATGCCGTCGCACCAGGCCTGACTGCCGATCTCGGGTGAGCAGGCCGTCAGCAGCATCAGGGTGGTCAGGGCAATGATCGTCTTGTACATGGGGCGTCCTCGGGTTGGTACGTTCACAGGGCTTGCAGCCGCGCCGGGTCCGGCCGTTCCAGCCAGGCCTGGAATTCCTCGGCCAGCTGCCGGCTCATCTGCACGGCCCGGCTCCAGGCCTGCACGCGGCCGGCCAGGTCATTGCCGTAGTGCGTGAAGTCCTTGCGGTCGGGCAGCTTGCCGTTGGGCAAGGTCTTGATCCACTCCGGGTGGGGCGCCAGCAGCAGCATATTGTCCAGAAAATGCGTGGCGCGGTGGCGCCACTTGAGCGCCTTGTCCAGCCAGCCCGGCACCACGGCACGCTGGAAATGCGGGTACAGCACCAGGCCGGGGCCCTGGGCGGCGGCGTAGTTCAGGTGCAGGTGGTAATCGGTGATGCCGCCGTCCCAGTAGGCGCCGGGCGGCGCGCCCGGGATGTCGTGCACGGCCTGCAGCACAAAGGGGATGGAGCAGCTGGCCTGCAGCACCGGGTAGAAATTGGCCTCGTCCAGCGCGAGCTGGCGCGTGCGGTAGTCGCCCGTGGCGAAGGGCAGCGCGGATTTGCCCAGCCCCGACGCATCGGGCGCCGAGAACACGGTGCGCTCCAGCCAGGCGCCCATGGCGCGACGCTGCACGCTGTTGCTCAGGAAGGCGCCCAGGTAACCCAGCGGCGTGCGCAGGCGGTGCTCGCGGCCCAGCATATGGCGGCCGCGCGAGGTGACGATGTGCAGCCGGTAGCGCGGGTGCCGCAAGACCTCATGCACCCGGCCGCCGTAGAAGCTGCGCAGATTGCGCCCGAACTCCTCGCTCACCAGCCGGGCCGGCGGCATCCTCTGGCCCGGGGACAGTTCATAGTGCTGATGGATGTAGTCGTGCTCCAGGCGCTCGAAGGCGGCCACGGGCTGGTCCAGGCAGGCCGTGGCCATGCGCCAGGCGCCGATGGAGGCTCCCACCAGGTCCACGGGCTGTTGCGACTGCGGCAGCCACTGCCCGAAGAGGTGCTGGTCCAGCGGCCCGAGGATCAGGCCCTTGGGGCCGCCGGCGGCCGCAGGGATGGTGCGGATGTGGCCGGGCAGCAGGCCGTGCTGGCGGATGTGCTCACGGGCCGCTGGCCCGGCGTACAGACTCAATGCTTGCATGCAGGGAAATCGGAAAAGAATGGCAATCAGGTATGCGCGGACCAGTCGAAGGGGTCCTGCTGCAACACCATGTCGATGTCGAGATGCAGCACTTCGCCCACCTCGCCCGGGAAGGACACGGCCAGGGCCCGTTCGTTGAGCTTGGCTTCCTTGGCGCGGGCGCGCCAGGTGGCCAGGTGGATCACGCCGGCCAGGGGCTCGTAGACATTGCCGGAAAACGGTGCGTACTGGTGTTCCAGCGCATCGGCGATGGGCTGGGGAAAGCGCCACTGGCGGGCATAGGCCCCGCCCACATGGGCATAGTTGTAGCCGAATTGCAGGTACTCGGCCTTGGCACGCTTGAGGTCCAGCGGACCGAGTTCCTTGTTGAGCGGGGCCATCTCCGCCGCCATGCCGGCGTGCATCACCAGTTCGCCGATGGCGTGGATCAGCCCGCAGGTGAAGGCCGCACCCTGGTTCTGCCGCGTCACACCGGCCAGGGAGCGGGCCAGCTTGGCCACATTGAGGCTGTAGGCCCAGAACTGCGGCAGGTTCACGCCCGGAATACCCTTGAGCGACGCGGACGAGGCGGCGTCGGACGCCATCTGACGGATGTGGGCCAGGTCCAGCAGGGCCAGGGCCTCGGCAGCGCTGTTGACCTTGCCCGAGAGCTTGAACAGCGGGGTGTTGGCCGTCTGCAGCACACGCGTGGTCAGGGCCGGGTCGGTGCTGATGAGCTGGGTGATGTTCTTGAGATCGGGCACCTCGCGATCGAGTTCGCTGAGCAGCAGCGCGATCACCTTGGGGATGCTGGGCAGCACGATGGGCGAAGCCAGCAGGGCAGTCAACTCCATGCGGGCGGTCTCCGGTGCTCGTTCGTGCTCATGCCGCCATTATGTCGCGCCGCGCCGTCTCTCGTCGAGAGGAAACCCCGAAACCGGTCGCTCGCGGACCGGTTTCACGGAACCGCCGTCCTCAGCGCTTGAGCTTGGCGAAGGCCGAGGCCATGGCCGATTGCGGCGCCGGGCCGTTGTCGCGGCGCGGCTGTTGCTGGCCCCGCCCTGCCCCCTCGTAGCGGTTCTCACGCGGGGCATCGCGCCGGGTCATTGTGGCGTCCAGCTTCATGGTCAGACCGATGCGCTTGCGCGCCACGTCCACTTCCAGCACCTTGACCTTGACGATGTCGCCGGTCTTGACCACCTCGCGGGCATCGTTGACGAACTTGTGGGCCAGCTGGCTCACATGGACCAGGCCGTCCTGGTGCACGCCCAGGTCCACAAAGGCGCCGAACTGGGCCACATTGCTGACCGTGCCCTCGAGCACCATGCCCTCGGTCAGGTCCTTAATGTCGTCCACGCCCTCGTTGAAACGCGCCACCTTGAAATCGGGGCGCGGGTCGCGGCCGGGTTTTTCCAGCTCACCCAGAATGTCCTTGACGGTGATGACACCGAAGGCTTCGTTGGCAAAGAGTTCGGGCCTGAGAGTCTTGAGCATCTCGGCACGGCCCATGAGTTCGGCCACGGGCTTGCCCGTCTTTTCCATGATTTTTTCGACCACCGGGTAGGTTTCGGGGTGCACGCCCGTCATGTCCAGCGGGTTGTCACCCCCACGGATGCGCAGGAAACCGGCGCTCTGCTCGAAGGTCTTGGCGCCCAGGCCGGTGACCTTGAGCAGGTCCTGCCGGCTGCGGAAGGCGCCATGGGCTTCACGCCAGCGCACCACGGCCTTGGCCACGGTGCCCGACAGGCCGGAGACGCGCGACAGCAGCGGCATGCTGGCCGTGTTCAGGTCCACACCCACCGAGTTCACGCAGTCTTCCACCACGGTGTCCAGGCTGCGCGCCAGCTCGCTCTGGTTCACGTCGTGCTGGTACTGCCCCACGCCGATCGACTTGGGATCGATCTTGACCAGTTCGGCCAGCGGGTCCTGCAGGCGGCGCGCGATGCTGGCCGCGCCGCGCAGGCTCACGTCCACGTCGGGCATTTCCTGGCTGGCGAATTCGCTGGCCGAATAGACCGAGGCGCCGGCCTCGCTGACCACGACCTTCTCTATTTGCTTGTCCACCTTAGCCGCCAGCTTGATCAGATCGGCGGCCAGCTTGTCGGTTTCGCGGCTGGCCGTGCCGTTGCCGATGGCGATCAGGTTCACGCCGTGTTTCTCGACCAGACGCGCCAAGGTATGCAGGGAGCCCTCCCAGTCGCGCTTGGGTTCGTGCGGGTAAACGGTAGCCGTGTCCACCAGCTTGCCGGTCGCGTCGACCACAGCGACCTTGACGCCGGTGCGGATGCCCGGGTCCAGGCCCATGACCACGCGCGGGCCGGCCGGCGCGGCCAGCAGCAGGTCGCGCAGGTTGTCGGCGAAGACCTTGATGGCCACCTTCTCGGCCTCCTCACGCAGTCGCGCGAAGAGGTCGCGCTCGGTCGAGAGGCTGAGCTTGACGCGCCAGGTCCAGGCCACGCATTTGCGGATCAGCTCGTCGCCGGGGCGGTTCCTGTGGCTCCAGCCCAGGTGCAGGGCGATCTTGCCCTCGGCGATCGAGGGCTGGGCCGGCCCGGGCTTGGCAAGAGAACCCGCCTCCGGCTCGGGCAGCACCAGCTTGGCGTCCAGGAACTCCAGCGCACGGCCGCGGAACACGGCCAGCGCGCGGTGCGAAGGCACGCGGCCGATGGGCTCGTCGTAGTCGAAATAGTCGCGGAACTTGGCCACGTCCACGTTGCTCTCGTCCCGGCCGCTGGCCAGCTTGCTCTGGAACAAACCTTCCTGCCAGAGCCACTGGCGCAGGGATTGCACCAGTGGCGCGTCCTCGGCCCAGCGTTCGGACAGCAGGTCGCGCACGCCGTCGAGCACGGCAGCCACGGTGGTGAAATCGTCGCCAGCCTCGGTCTTGTCCTTCAGGACGAAGGCCTGTGCCTCGGTAGCCGGGTCCAGCGTCGGATCGGCAAACAGCTTGTCGGCCAGCGGCTCCAGGCCCGCTTCACGGGCGATCTGGCCCTTGGTGCGGCGCTTCGGCTTATAGGGCAGGTAGAGGTCTTCCAGCTCCTGCTTGGTCGGCGCGGCCATGATGGCGGCCCGCAACTCGGGGCTGAGCTTGCCCTGCGCCGCTATGCTTTTGAGCACGGCGGTCCGGCGCTCTTCCAGCTCGCGCAGATAGGCCAGCCGGGTTTCCAGTTCACGCAGCTGGATGTCGTCCAGCCCCCCCGTGACTTCCTTGCGATAGCGGGCGATGAAGGGCACCGTGGCCCCCCCGTCCAGCAAGGCCACGGCGGCCTCGACCTGCTGTTCCCGAACCCGGATTTCCTGCGCGATCTGCGCGATGATTTTCTGCATGACGCTCTGACAATTGACCGGTCCCGAAGCCGGTCCATGGCTACAAAGTCAGCGAGTGTGCCATAGCCGCTGCAGACCTTGTCAGACAAATTCTGACATCAGGATCAGGCAAATTCCGACTCAATTTTTTAACAGCAAGGGCATAAAGTGAGGCATGTCCGTGGGGAAAGGAGCTGGACTCAGCCAGACGGGCAATAACCTTAGCCCGAGGCATCCACTTATGTCGACCAATTTTCTGGGAACTGAAGTCTCCGTTCGATCCATGACCATCCCGCCTGCCTATTTGGAACCCGAAGAGGATCAGGCCGTGCCGGCGAACGTGCAAAATCTGCCATTCACGGTGCGCCAGGTGACCAATACGGACGATCTGAAGAAGGTTGTCGAAGTACGTCAACGGGCCTATGCCCGGCATTTGCCCTTGGTCGCCGAGTCTCTCAAGACGCCCGAACGGGACGACACGGAAGATGGGGTGGTCTTGCTGATCGCTGAATCCAAAGTGGATGGATCTGCATTGGGGACGGTGCGTATCCAGACGAATCGGATCAATCCCTTGAATTTGGAGCAATTTGTCGCTTTGCCCGATGGGCTACGCAACAAGACAATTGCGGAAGTTCGGCGCCTGGGGGTGGCCCAGGGCCTGCCCGGCCGTCTGGTCCGGATGTTGCTTCTGAAGGCGGTGTACCAGTACTGCGCACACAATCACATAGACTGGATCCTTGTGGGTGCCAGGCCGCCACTAGACCGCATGTACGAACAACTCACCCTTGCAGACGTGCTTCCGGGCAAGACCTTTCTGCCGAAGCAGAACAACATCCCGCACCGCGTATTGGGACTCGAGATCCGGGCCTTTCATGATCGACTGGTCGCAAGCAACAATCCGCTTCTGGAATTCTTCTTCTACACGCAGCATCCCGACATCCAGCGCAGTTGCCTGGAGCCGCTTAGCGGGAGTGGCGATGGGGAAAAGTTCAACACGACTTTCGCACAACATTCGGCAGGTGCGGGGGGCTAATTTTCTTGAAAACATAGCCAAACGCGTCGAGATCGCGCTATCCTAACGCCCGGAATCCATCGATTGATGATGTGGACTTCCGGGCCAGTCCGTTCCTGGCGTTGGAATGGAACAATAAACAAGGGAACCGATCTTGACAGCACTGTCACAAGGGCTGCTATCCATAGCCAACGCAATTTCCCGGGGCTTGGACCGTCTATCCAACGCCATCGCGTTCTATGTGGTTCCTCTTGCGATTGCCTTGGTGTCGTTTGCCGCGCTTTTCATTTGGCAAGATCTCTACCGCAGTGAATCCGAGGTCCAGCTTGAGCTCCGCGTGCTTGAGCCAACAGGGTCCCAGTTGACAGTGGAAGAGGCCAGGAACCGTCTGGCCACAGCGCCAACGAGCAGTTTCTACAAAACGAACCTGTCCGAACTTCCGATCTGGTTCGGTTTTGAGATTCCGGACCGGGGTTCGAGCCCGCAGCCCCGGCTGATCGAATTCCCGTCCAAGCATGCGGTAGACATTCAATGCTGGGAGGGGCAAGGCCTCCGTCCTATTGGAGGCACAACGGGAGGCACAACGGGCCACAGCCCTGAGCAGACGATCTATCGCGCCATGGCGGGGCATGCGATGCCTATCCCGGCGTCCTTGCAGGACGTGATCTGCCGCGGTTCATTTGTCGGGCCCGCCAGATTGAGTGCGGAATTGTGGGATCGTGACAGGTTCGACATCGCAATTCGTGACTACCACCGCAAATCCGGCCTGATCGACGGCGGGATACTGGTTTTGGCCGTTTTCGTCCTGATCACCGCGATCCTGAATCGACAGCGTCTCTATCTGGTTTTCGCAGCGTGGCTGATCGTGACCGTACGGCTTAGCGCCACCGCGGGCGGCTGGGATCATCAGTGGCTGAACCATGCCGTGCCGCCTGACTGGTTGTCCCAAGGACGTTCATTTACCCGTGCGGCGTGGGCTTTGCTGACGGTGACTCTCTTCAAAGAGTTGTTCATGGAGGATCTTCGTAGATTACGTTATGCGCTTCCGATCACGATTCTCCAGTGGCTCTGCGTGATGCTTTTTGTGGCGGCCGTTTTCCTGCCCCGAAACATATTCCTGCCCACGATGTGGGTCTTGGGGGCCGTATGGGCGCCCTTCTTCGTTTATGTCCTGGCGCGGATTGTGATTGTGAATCGCAATCGGGTTGCCTTGCTTTATGCGGCTTCACTTGGCGTCACCATGATATCGACGCTGTTCGATATCTTTGCTGCATCCATGGGGGTCAAGGGACTGGATGAGTCTCTGAACACGGTGATTGTCACATTGGCTTCGGCGCTTCTGATTTCTTTGGCCATTGCTGAACAGATGCGACAGGAGCACCGCGCCCGCCTCGCGGCGCAAGCCCAGCTCCAGCACACCTACGACGCCATCCCCATCGGCATGTTCACACTGGACCTGCAGGGGCGTTTCACCAGCATCAACCCTGCCCTGCGCAAGATGCTGGGGCCGCGTGCCTTCAAGACCACGCACAACACCTGGCAGCAGTATTTCGGCGCCGACATCTGGAGCGCGCTGCTCGATCTGGCGCAGAACCGGCCGGACGGCGATATCGAGATCCGCAGCCAGATGGATGTGACCGGGTTCGAGGCGCCGCGGCGCTATCTGGTCAAGGCCGCCCTGGCCGGCGACAAGATCGAGGGCTCCCTGCAGGACGTGACCGACAAGTCCATCGCCGCCGAGGAACTGAACTTCCTGGCCGACAACGATGCGCTGACCAAAGTGCTGAACCGCCGCGGTGTCGAGAAGGCCTTCAACGAAGCGGCGGCCGCCATCGATGATGCGCGCCCCCTGGCCCTGGCCTACCTGGACCTCGACCGCTTCAAGCTGATCAACGATCTCTACGGCCACAACGCCGGCGACGAGGTGCTGCGGCAGGTCTGCCACCGCGTCAACAGCCTGCTGGCCGCACATATGCGCCTGGGCCGGGTCGGCGGCGACGAGTTCGTCATCCTGCTGCCTGACACCCGCATGCCGCTGGCCACGGTGATTTCCCGCGGCATCATCGACAGCATCGACGAAAAGCCCTTCCGCGTCGGCGAGAAGGCCTTTTATGTACGCGGCTCCATCGGCCTGATCGAGGTCAGCCCGGGCACGCAGTTCAAGGAGGTGCTCTCCACCTCCGATCGCGCCTGCCGCGAAGCCAAGACCGGCCAGTACCGTGGGCTGGTCGTGTACGAGCAGAACTCCCCGGCCTTCAAGGAGCACCAGGCCGAAATCCGGCTGATCGGCGAGATCTCCGCCAGCGACACCATCGCCGGCCTGTACCTGGAGATGCAGCCCATCATGTCGCTGTCCCGCCCGAACGATGCCTTGAATTTCGAGGTTCTGCTGCGCATGCGTGATGCGCAGGACCAGCAGGTGCCGGTCAGCCGCGTGATTGCGGCAGCCGAGGACAGCGGGCGCATGAGCACGATCGACCGCTGGGTGCTGACCACCACCATGGCCTGGCTGGATGAACACCGCAGCCGCCTGTTGCGCACGCAATTCGTCTGCATCAACCTCAGCGGCGCCTCGCTCAACGACGAGGAGTTCATGCAGGAAGTGTTCGACCTGCTGCGCCGTAGCAGCCATATCTCCAGTTTCCTGTGCATCGAGATCACGGAAAGCATTGCCCTGCACGACCTGAAGAACACACGCCGTTTCATCGACAAGGTGCGTGGCTACGGCGCCCGGGTGGCGCTCGATGATTTCGGCGCCGGCTACACCTCCTTCTCCTACCTCAAGGAGTTGCCGGCCGACCTGCTCAAGATCGACGGCAGCTTCGTGGTCAACATGAACCAGCACCCGGCCAATGTGTCCATCGTCGAAGCCATCGTCAACCTGGCGCGCAACCTGGGCATGAAGACCATCGCCGAATGGGCCGAGGATGCCGCCACGGTCCAGGCCCTGGCCGAGATCGGGGTGGACTATGTGCAGGGCTATGCCGTGGCCCGCCCCATGGCGCCCGAGAAGCTGCTCGAGGTGAACTCGGCGGCCGGTTTCATCAAGAACGTCGACCTGCTGCACTTCGTCGAGGTGCAGGAACGGCAGAACAATCCCTTGGCCCAGCTCGATCTGCTGATCGACAACGACAAGCAGTCGCCGCCCAAGATCCACTAGGGCGTGTTAACACTAATTGTGTCGAGAGTCATCGAATGCGAAACTGCAGGCATGGAGATCACACCCGAGCAATTCAAACGCATCGAACACTGCTTCCCCGTGCAGCGCGGCAACGTCAGCCTG
>NZ_BAAGWN010000044.1:0-110467 GCF_054780335.1 Curvibacter fontanus | reverse complement strand
TCAGGCGGCTCAAGGGCTACCGACGCATCTTCTCTCGGTTCGAGAAACTCGATGCAATGTTTCTTGGCTTTCTCAGCTTCGTGCTCGTGGCAGATGGCCTTCGTGGTTTGTGTTAACAGGCCCTAGCTGGCCACGCCGGTCACAGGGAATTGCCGACCGCGCGACAATGCCTGCATGAGCAGCCGTCCTCCCCTGCGCATCGGTCTCTCGGCCCGCCTCTTCCACCCGGAGCCGGGCGCCAGCGGCCTCAAGACCAAGACCCTGCTGGTCTTCGAGCAGTCGGTGGCCCAGTGGGCCATGACCCGCGACGTGCTGCTGCTCATGGTGCCCTCGGTCGTGCAAGGCGGCGAGCTCATCCGCAGCAACATCCGTTTGCGCGACTATGCGCAGTACCTCGACGGCCTGATCCTGCAGGGTGGCGCCGACGTGAGCCCGCGCGCCTATGGTGAGGAGCCGCTGCGGCCCGAATGGAGCGGCGACCCGGTGCGCGACGCCTACGAGCTGGAGCTGGTGCACGAATTCATGGAGGCGGACAAACCCGTGCTGGGCATCTGCCGTGGCATGCAACTGCTCAACGTAGCCCTGGGGGGCTCGCTTTACCAGGACCTGCGCACGCAGCGGCCCGACACGGCCGACCACGAAAGCGGTCACTACGACCGGCACGCGCACAAGGTGCGTTTCACGGCAGGCGGGCTGATGAGCGGCTGGTTCGGCGGGCTGGGGGAGGGGCAGGTCGTGTCCATCCACCACCAGGCGGTCAACCGCCTGGGGCGTGACGTGCTGGTGGAGGCCGAGAGCGAGGATGGTGTGGTCGAGGCCATCCGCTGGAACGGCGACAGCTTTGTGTGCGGCGTGCAGTGGCACCCCGAGTTTCATGGTGCGGGGGGCGAGCTGCTCGATTGCAACCCCTTGCTGGAGGCCTTCCTGGCCGCTGCGCAGAGCCGTCTGCCGGGGCTTTGAGGTCGGCGGCGTTCACCGGCCGCGAATGCTGGGACAATACGGGCCATGAGTGAAGTCCTGTCCCCCGTTGCTGCTGCGCAGCCCCCCAAAGTCGGTTTCGTCAGCCTCGGGTGTCCGAACCCAAAGACCTAACGAACTGGTTTTCAGCTACGCGTTAGGGGTTTTCAGGTCGGCTGACTTGCAGGTGTAGGCGCTTGGTCGTAAGGGACACTGCCGACGACTACGTTCTTGTTGTCGACAATTTCGAATCTGTCAGGAAGGTACCTGGCCGTATGGTCGGTTCCGGCGATTCGATCTGGAGGGAAGGCGTTTTGCCACTCAATATTCCCGTCAGCGGATAGGCTGTTTGCAAAATCTAGCCCACGCATGGAGTAGGTAGGACCATCGGTTTTTTGCGAAATTTCGATGTATTGGGCATGCACAAACTCGAGGTGCTTAGCTGCGATTTCGCATTTCAGTGCCACATTGTCTGCATTGCCCTCGTTGGGTGACGAGGGGTAGGCGATTCCAGCAATCTCAATCACGGGGGCTCCTTGAAGCCCAAAAGATTTGGCGTTTAGAAGGGAGTGGGCAAACGCCGCTGAAATTTTGTAATTCCAAGTTTCATCTCCGTGAACTTTCTTTGTAAATTCATGTGAAATGAACTCGTGAACCAACTGATTGCCCGGTTTTTTTGACTGCGGGTCTGCTGCTCGATGTTTAACCCAGGGAAGCGACTCAATGCGTTTGAATCCTTCCCCGCCCTTGAAAGCATTTGCTGTATAGCCAACACATACCAACGTCAGATTAGTTTTTGTCCGCCACTTTGAGATGACCAGCCGGTCTCCTAAATTAGGCGCAAGTTCCATGATCGTTGAATGGCATCCTGCGCTTGCGTAGAACAACGGGTTTCCGGGTGTATTTGCGCGGCCCAATCCAACCTTTTCGATTGGTGGACACCCTAGTTCGCTGACCTTCATCGGCTTTTGCTGCCATAGGACTGCTCGATATAGGGGTTCGTGGAGGTTTGTCGCGGATGAGGATAACGAATGCCCATGCGTTAAGGGCATCAGCATTTTCTTTAAGTAGTCGAAATTCGTATGTCTCAGGCTTAGCGCTCTCAGTGAGCGCACCAGCTGATTAGACCTCCGACGGTCAGGCCCAGAGTTGATTGCATCAAAGGCTGCTTGATGTTTTCCACTTTGCATGTCCTCAATGGTGGGGGGCGTGAACGATTTCGGCATGGCGGATGTATACAAATTGCTGTCTAGGAACGTCAGCTCACTTTTTCAGCACCTGCGACAATAGCGCCTTATGAGTGCAACAAACGAAAACTACGTACCTCGTATAGGTATGGTATCCCTGGGCTGTCCCAAAGCCCTGACCGATTCCGAGCTGATCCTCACGCAGCTCAGCGCCGAGGGTTACCAGACCTCCAAGACCTTCCAGGGCGCGGACCTGGTGATTGTCAACACCTGCGGTTTCATCGACGACGCCGTCAAGGAGAGCCTCGACACCATCGGCGAGGCCCTGGCCGAGAACGGCAAGGTCATCGTGACCGGCTGCCTGGGCGCCAAGACCGGCGAGGGCGGCGGCAATATGGTGAAGGAAATGCACCCCAGCGTGCTGGCCGTGACCGGCCCGCACGCCACGCAGGAGGTGATGGACGCGGTGCACGCGCACCTGCCCAAGCCGCACGACCCCTTCGTGGACCTCGTGCCGGGCGCCTTCGGCGAGGCCGGGCTCAAGCTGACGCCGCGCCACTACGCCTACCTGAAGATCAGCGAGGGCTGCAACCACCGCTGCACCTTCTGCATCATCCCCTCCATGCGCGGTGACCTGGTGTCGCGTCCGGTCGGTGATGTGCTCAAGGAGGCCAAGGCCCTGTTCGAAGGCGGCGTGAAGGAGCTGCTGGTGATCAGCCAGGACACCTCGGCCTACGGCGTGGACGTGAAGTACCGCACCGGCTTCTGGGACGGCAAGCCCGTCAAGACCCGTTTGCTGGACCTGGTGCAGGCCCTGGGTGAACTGGCCGAGGCGCACGGCGCCTGGGTGCGCCTGCACTACGTTTATCCCTACCCCCATGTGGACGACATCCTGCCGCTGATGGCGGCGGGGCGTGTGCTGCCCTACCTGGACGTGCCCTTCCAGCACAGCCACCCCGAGGTGCTGCGTCGCATGAAGCGCCCGGCCAGCGGTGAACGCAATCTGGAGCGCATCCAGCGCTGGCGCGAGATCTGCCCCGAGCTGGTGATCCGCAGCACCTTCATCGCCGGTTTCCCCGGCGAGACGGAAGAGGAGTTCGAGCACCTGCTCGGTTTCCTGCGCGAGGCGCAGATCGACCGGGCCGGCTGTTTTGCCTACAGCCCCGTGCAGGGCGCGGCAGCCAACCAGCTGCCGGGCATGCTGCCGGAAGCCTTGCGCGAGGAGCGCCGCGCGCGTTTCATGGCCGTGGCCGAGGAGGTGTCCACTGCGCGCCTGCAGCGCCGGATCGGCGCGACCATGCAGGTGCTGGTCGATTCGGCGCCGGCTCTGGGCCGCAAGGGCGGGATGGGCCGCAGCTACGCCGACGCGCCGGAGATCGACGGCCTGGTGCAGCTGCTGCCGCCGGAGAAGATCAGCAAGACGCTCAAGGTCGGGGAGTTCACGCGTGCGCGCATCGTCGGCACGCAGGGCCACGATCTGGTGGCGGTGCCGGTTTGACCGGTCTTTGTTTACGTGCCTGGCTCCACTCGAGCCGGGAAATAAAAAAGCCGCTGAGGTTTCAGCGGCTTGTTGTGGGTCAAACCAGTTTGGTTTTACCGTATATTGGTGGTGCCCAGAAGAGGACTCGAACCTCCACGATGTTACTCGCTAGTACCTGAAACTAGTGCGTCTACCAATTCCGCCATCTGGGCATCTCAGGAAAGAGAGAAGTATATCAGAAATTCAGAGCGCTCCAGCGGCTTGCTGGAAGAAATCGAGGGGACCATCAACGGACACCGTGATGGTCATGGTTTTGTGGTGCGTGATGACGGCGAGCCCGACATCTACCTGCCGCCCAATGAGATGCGCGCGGTGCTGCACAAGGACCGCGTCAAGGCGCGCATCGTGCGCCTGGATCGCAAGGGGCGGCCCGAAGGGCGCGTGGTGGAGATCATGGAGCGCGCGGCGCAGCCCATCATCGGCCGCCTGCTGCAGGAAAGCGGCGTATGGCTCGTCGCTCCCGAGGACAAGCGCTACGGCCAGGACGTGCTGATCCCCAAGGGCGCGACCGGCCAGGCCAAGGCCGGCCAGGTGGTGGTGGTCGAACTGGTCGAGCCGCCGGCACTCTACGGCCAGCCCGTGGGGCGCATCAAGGAAGTGCTGGGCGAGATCGATGACCCGGGCATGGAGATCGAGATCGCGGTGCGCAAGTACAGCGTGCCGCATGAGTTCTCCGAGGCCTGCATCGCGCAGGCGCGCAGCCTGCCCGACAAGGTGCAGGCGCAGGACCACAGGCACCGCGTCGACCTCACCGACGTGCCTCTGGTCACCATCGACGGCGAGGATGCGCGCGATTTCGACGACGCCGTCTATTGCGAGTCCGCCACCCAGGGACGTGGCCGCAACGCTCAGCGCGGCTGGCGCCTGCTGGTGGCGATCGCCGACGTGAGCCACTATGTGGAGACCGGCTCGCCGATCGACGTGGACGCCTACGAGCGCGCCACCAGCGTCTATTTTCCGCGCCGCGTGATTCCCATGCTGCCGGAGAAACTCTCCAACGGCCTGTGCTCGCTGAACCCCGATGTGGATCGTCTGTGCATGGTCTGCGACATGTTTGTCAGCAACGAGGGCGAGGTGACGGCCTACCAGTTCTACCCGGCCATCATGCACAGCCACGCGCGCTTCACCTACACCGAGGTGGCGGCCATTCTGGCCAACACGCGTGGCCCGGAAGCCGCCAAGCGCAAGGACCGAGTCCAGGACCTGCTCAACCTGCACGATGTCTACCGCGCCCTGCTGGCGGCGCGCGCCAAGCGTGGCGCCGTGGACTTCGAGACCACCGAGACGCAGATCATCTGCGACGAAAGCGGGCGCATCGAGAGGATCGTGCCGCGCACGCGCAACGACGCGCACCGCCTGATCGAAGAAGCCATGCTGGCGGCCAACGTCTGCAGCGCCGATTTCATCGGCCAGAGCAAGCACGCCGGCCTGTTCCGTGTGCACGAAGGGCCGACGCCCGAGAAGAACGAGCTGCTGCGCAACTACCTCAAGGCCACCGGCGTGGGCATGACCATCAGCGAGGATCCCTCGCCGGCGGAGTTTCAGGCGATTGCCATCGCCACCAAGGAGAGGCCCGACGCCCAGCAGATCCACTCCATGTTGCTGCGCTCCATGCAGCAGGCCATCTACACGCCACACAACAGCGGCCACTTCGGCCTGGCCTTCGAGGCCTACACCCACTTCACCAGCCCGATCCGGCGTTACCCGGACCTGCTGGTGCACCGCGTGATCAAGGCCATCCTTGGCAAGACGCGTTACCACCTGCCGGCCCTGCCGACCCCGGGCGAGGCGCATGCCAAGCTCTCGAAGCGGATCGAGAAGAGCGAAGCCGCGAAGATGAAGGTCTCGGGTGAGAAGCCGAAAAAAATCAGCGCCGAACTCATGGCCTGGCAGGCCGCGGGCCTGCACTGCAGCGCCAACGAGCGCCGCGCCGACGAGGCCAGCCGCGACGTGGAAGCCTGGCTCAAGTGCAAGTACATGCGCGAGCACCTGGGCGAGGAATTCGGCGGCGTGGTCACGGCGGCCACCAGCTTCGGCTTGTTCGTCACGCTCGACGCCATGTACGTGGAAGGCCTGATCCACATCACCGAACTCGGCGGCGAGTACTTCCGCTTCGACGAGGCGCGCCAGGAGCTGCGTGGCGAGCGCACCGGCATCCGCTACGCCATCGGCACGCGGGTGCGCGTGCAGGTCAGCCGCGTGGACCTGGACGGCCGGCGTATCGACTTCCGCCTGGTGCGTGAAGGCGAGGAACTCATCAACCGTGCGCTGCGCGACAAGGGCCTGCCGCACGAGGAGGCCGGGGAGACTGCCGGTGCGCCGCGCAAGGCTTCGCTCAAGCGCGCGGCCCGCAGCAAGAAGGCCATCGATGCGAGCAAGCGCGCCTTGCCTTCGCCCATCCAGGCCCTCAAGGTTTCGGTCAAGGCGGCGGCCAAGAAGGTCACGGACAAGGCCCGGGGCAAGGGGCGCAAGACGCGCCGTTGATTTTTCGAGACCAGGAGACCGAGCGGGATGAATGCAGTGAAGAAGGTGGCCATCGTGACCGGCGCGGGCACGGGTATAGGCAAGGCGGCGGCATTGGCCTTGCTGAAGGACGGCTGGTGCGTGGCCCTGGCCGGGCGGCGGCGCGAGCCGCTGCAGGCGGTGGCGCACGAAAGCGGCGCCGCAGCGCGTGCGCTGGTGCTGCCGACCGATGTGGCCCAGGCCGCATCGGTCGGTGCGCTGTTTGACGCCACCGTGCAGGCCTGAGGCCGGGTGGACCTGCTGTTCAACAACGCCGGCGTCAATGCGCCGGGTGTTTCATTGGAAGACCTGACGCTGGAGCAGTGGAAAAACGTGGTGGACATCAACCTCACGGGCATGTTCCTCTGCATCCGGCAGGCCTTCCGCGTCATGAAGGCGCAGAGCCCGCGTGGGGGACGCATCATCAACAATGGTTCGATCTCGGCGCACGCACCGCGTCCCAATTCGATCGCCTACACGGCGACCAAGCATGGCGTGCTGGGGCTGACCAAGACGGCCTCGCTCGACGGGCGCAAGCACGACATCGTGGTGGGTCAGATCGACATCGGCAATGCCGCGACCGAGCTGGCCGCGCGCATGGCCAAGGGAGTGCCGCAGGCCAGCGGCGAGATCGCCGTCGAGCCCCTGATGGACGTG
The DNA here is from genome assembly GCF_054780335.1 of Curvibacter fontanus. Taxonomy (NCBI): domain Bacteria; kingdom Pseudomonadati; phylum Pseudomonadota; class Betaproteobacteria; order Burkholderiales; family Comamonadaceae; genus Curvibacter; species Curvibacter fontanus. Next base: position 103,624 of record NZ_BAAGWN010000044.1, on the reverse strand, counting down.
GCCATCGTCGGCCAGTCGGTGCTCTACATGGCCAATCTGCCGCTGGAGGCCAATGTGCTGTTCCACACGGTGATGGCGAGCAAGATGCCCTTCGTCGGGCGCGGCTGAAGCTTCAGCCGACCAAGGCTCGGGCCAAGGTACCGGCCGTCAGTGGCTGGGTCTGAGGCCAGGCATCGGCAGCCTGGCCGTGCAGCCAGACGGCAGCGCAAGCGGCATCAAACGCGCTTTCGCCGCGCGCCAGGCGCGCACCGATCAGGCCGGCCAGCACGTCGCCGGTGCCGGCTGTTGCCAGGCGTGCATTGCCCGTGGGGTTGATGACGGGCGTTTCCCCAGGCGCACATACCACCGTGCCGGATCCCTTCAACACCACCGTGCAAACGAACTGCCGTGCCAGCTCTTGCGCAGCAGCCAGCCGGTCCTGCTGGACTTCAGCCGTCGTGCGACCCAGCAGACGGGCCGCTTCCAGTGGATGAGGCGTCAGCACGGTCTGGCGTCGGCGGGCCGCGCGGGCGCGCAGCAGGGTGGCCAGCTGGCTGTCCCGGGCAACGGTGTTGAGTGCGTCGGCGTCCAGTACCAGCCGGGGCGTGGCAGATAGCAGGCGCGGCAGCTGCGCAGCGATGGCGCTGCCGCCCCCGCAGCCGGCCACCACGGTCAGTTCGGCCGGGTCCAGGGCCTCGGGACTGCGGAACATCAGTTCGGGCTGCGTCGGGTCCAGGTTCAAGCCGCTGCCATCGAGCAGTGCCACGTAGACACGGCCCGCGCCATGGTGCAGTGCTGCGCTGGCAGCCAGCAGAGCGGCACCGCTCATGCCGGGCGCGCCGCCCACGATGGCCAGGTCGCCATAACTTCCTTTGTGCGTGGCGTGTGGCCGGGTCGTGGCTTGCGGAGCACAGCCCAGCCGGGCCTGTGCCGGCGTGCTGGCCGCATCGGCGCCCAGGCTGTCGAGCCAGACCTGACCGGCCTGGTCACGTCCCTGCGCCGTGCAGAGCCCGGGCTTGAGCGTCAGCAGGCTCAGCGTGTGGCTGGCGCGCACGCAGGGGCCGGTGGTGGCCCCGGTGTCGGCGTTCAGGCCCGAGGGCAGGTCCACGGCCAGCACGGGCACCTTCAGCGCATTGATGTGGGTGATCCAGCCGGCCATGCGGCCCGCCACCGGACGGCTCGCGCCGGTGCCGAACAGGGCGTCGATGCAGGCCTCGCAGTCTGCAGGCGGTGCGTCCACAAAACGCAGGCCGGCGGCCACGGCCCGCGCGTGCGAGGCGCGGGCATCGGCGGGGGCGCTCTCGGCCGTCCCCAGCCAGCTGACCAGGGCAATCTTGCCCCATGACTGCAGGTGCAGGGCGGCTTCCAGGCCGTCGCCGCCGTTGTTGCCGGGACCGCAGGCGATCCAGAAGGTGCGCGCATGGGGGGCGATGGCCAGCGCCAGCCGGGCTGTGACCAGGCCGGCGCGCTGCATCAGTGCATGAGGCGGCAGCGTGGCCGCCAGTGCGGCTTCCAGGGCCCGCGTGGCGGCTGCATGGTGCAGCGGATAGGACGGACCGGTGGTGATGCGCTGCATGAAGCCGGGTCCGGCTCAGAACTCGTAGACGTGGCCTTCGAAGGCCAGACGGATGTCCGGCCCGCCGGCGGGTACGGGATTGTCGGCCTTGGCCTGGGCGTAGGCGGTCTCCAGCGCCTCGTCACTGCGCGTGGGTTCATGGTGGGTGCAATAGAGCACCTTGGCGCCGGCCTGTGTGGCGTACTGGATGCTGGAGGCGAAAGTGCCGTGGCCCCAGCCGACCTTGGCCGGGTATTCCTGGGCGGTGTAGGCCGTGTCGGCGATCAGAACGTCCACGCCCTGCATGCCGCGGATGATGGCCGCCTGTTTTTCGTCGACGAAGGATTGGTATTCGGCGTACTCGGCGTCACCCGGCTTGTAGATGTTGTAAGGGGGCTCATGGTCGCCGGTGAAGAAGACGGACTTGCCGTTGGCCTCGATGCGGTAGCCGAAGTTGATCACCGGGTGGTTGAGCAGGTAGGGTGTGACGGTGGCGCTGCCGACCTGGATGCTCTGCTCGGGCATCAGCGTCACGTACTCGATCGTGCCCTTCATCTCGGCTTCCCGCACCGGGAAATAGCTGTACTGCAGCTGCACCGACATGACCTGTTCCACACCCTGGCCCGAAACCGGATCGAAGGCGCCATGCAGGCGCAGCACATTGCCAGGGATGAAGTTGGGGATGAAAAAGGGCAGGCCCTGGATGTGGTCCCAGTGCGAGTGGCTGATGAAGACGTTGGCCTGCACCGGCAGCTCGGCCAGCAGGGTCTGCGAGAGCGGGAAGATGCCGGTGCCCGCGTCCAGGATGATGAGCTCGTTGGTGTCGGTGCGCACCTCGATGCAGGTGGTGTTGCCGCCGTAGCGCACCGTGTGCGGCCCCGGTGAGGCGATCGAACCGCGCACACCCCAGAACCTGACCTTCATGATTCAAGTCTGGAAAAGACCTGCGCTTCCTCGAAGAGCGCCTGGAGATCGCCGAGTCGGGCGATGACGTGGTCGAGGTCGCCCCCCAGCCGCCTGGCGAGGGCCGGCGGGAGCGGTTCCACGAAGTGGTTGCCGCCGAAGCCGAACTGCAGCTTCTTGCCGATCTGGTTGGCGGCGAAGACGCAGGCCACCATGGGGGTGTCCTTGACCTCGGGGCCGTGCATGTTCTGGATGGTCTCGACCAGCTTGGGAGCAAAGCGCCATTTCTCGACCAGCATGCCGCCCACCACCGTGTGGTCCACGCCGATGGTCTGGCGCAGCGCCTCGTGCAGTGAACTGCCGTTGGCCTTGCTGGCTTCGAGGGCCAGGCGGAACTCTTCGGGCATGAACTGGGCGAACACCACCTTGCCGAAATCATGCAGCAGGCCGGCAATGAAGCAGTCCATGGGGTCGGCGTCGCCCTGGAGCGTACCCAGCTCGCGTGCGATGCTGGCCGTGGCCAGCGAGTGCAGCAGGTACTGCTGCACGTCGAAGCCGGCGGCATTGCTCTTGGGCAGCATGCCGATGGCGGCGATGCCCAGGGCCAGGTTCTTGATGGTGTTGAAACCCAGGAAGACCACCGCGTGGTTGATCGAGGTGATCTGCTTGGGCAGGCTGTAGTAGGCCGAGTTCACGACCTTGAGGATCTTGACCGTGACCACCGGGTCCTTGTCGATCACCTGCACCAGGTCCTTGGGCGTGCAGTTGACGTCCCGGGTCAGGTCCAGGATGGCCTGCACACTTTTTGGGAAAGCGGGCATGGCGTCAACGGCAGCCGCCAGTTTTTGCGACAGTTCAGGACTCATGGGTGCATTGTGGACCGGGAGAGCATCTACTGTACACAATCCTTGCTCAGCCTCGCAGCCGTTCGATGCCGAAGCCCTCGAGGGCGATCTCGGGTTTCCGACCCGCGACCAGGTCGGCCAGGGCGCGGGCCGAGCCGCAACCCAGGGTCCAGCCGCTGGAGCCGTGGCCGCAGTTCAGCCACAGACCCGGGATGCCGCTGGCGCCCAGCAGGGGTGGGCCATCGGGCAGCATGGGGCGCGCGCCTTTCCAGATCTGCACGCCGCTGGACATCAAGGCCGCACCGGGGAACCAGTCCTGCAGCACCTTGTACAAAGTCTGCAGGGCGTCCTTGCGATGACGTTCGGAGCGACCGCCCAGTTCGGCGCCGCCACCGACCCGGACCCGGTTGCCCAGGCGGGCGATCGCCACCTTGTAGCGCTCGTCCATCACGGCGCTGCGCGGTGCGTTCAGCGGTTCGCGCACGGTGGCGCTGACCGAGTAGCCATAGACGGCGGCCAGCGGGAGCTTGAGGCCCAGCGGGCGCAGCAGGCGGGCCGAGTCGACACCGGCGCAGAGCACGGCGGCATCGAAGCGGCGCGGCTGCGCCTCGCCAGCCACCTGCACGTTCATGCCCTGGCCGGGGCTCAGGTGTTCGACCGTGGTGCTGAAATCGAACTGCACGCCCTGGGCCAGGGCGGCGTTCTTGAGCAGCAGCACGAATTGCCGGCAGTTGCCGACCTCGTCGTCGGGCAGGTGCAGGGCGCCGTGGAAGGCGGTGTCGGGGTTGAGCGCCGGTTCGATGGCGCGGGCCTCCTCTGCGCTGAGTTCACGATGGGCGATGCCCTGGTCCTTGAGCAGTTGCAGGCCGGGTCGCAGCTGGGTGTGGTCGCGCTCGGAGCGCAGCAGCACCAGCAGGCCCTGGCTGCGATCGAATTCGAGTTCCAGGCCCGTGCCGAGCGCTTGCAGGCGCGCGCGGCTGTAGCGGGCCAGATGCTGGAGATTCCGGCGGTTGCGCAGATAGGTGTCGCCTGCGCAGGCGCGCCAGCTTTTCCACATCCAGGCCAGGTCGCTGCTGGTGAGCGGCAGTGAAAAGCGCACCGGGGCATGCCGTGACAGGAGGTGGCGCAGGATGTTGAAGGGCATGCCCGGGGTGGCCCAGGGGGTTGTGTAGCCGGGCGCGAGGATGCCGGTGTTGGCAAAGCTGCCTTCCTCGGCTGCGGCGATGCGGCGCTCGAAGACGGTGATTTCGTGGCCGTCGCGGGCCAGTTCCCAGGCCGTGGTGACGCCGATGATGCCGGCGCCGATGACTGCAATTTTCATGTATCGGTGGATGCTGCCCACCGCGCAGTGCGGCGGGCCGAAGGTGTGGATTATTGTTGTTGCGGACGCAGCAGGTTTTCGATCTGCTGCGCGATGTTCAGGACCACATCATCGCGCATCGCGCCTTGCCAGACCATCAGGCCTGCCGGCAGCTCGTCCGGCGCGTGACAGGGCAGGGTGATGGCGCAGCCGTCGAGCAGGTTGACCACGCTGGGGTTGCGCAGCAGCAGGCCGTTGATGCGGAAGAAGGCTTCGTCACGCGCGCTGCCCGGCAGTACCTCGGCCAGCGGGGGCGCCACGATGGGCACGGTGGGGGAGAGCACGGCGTCGAAACCCCGCAGGGCCTGCTCGATGCGCGGGATCCAGTCGCGCCGTGCCTGCAGCAGATCGATGTAGTCGGCCGCGCTGAGGGTCGCGCCGCGCTGGATGCGGGTGAGTACGCGCGGGTCGTATTGCGCGGCGTGGTCTGCCAGCAGGGGGCGATGCCAGGCATAGCTCTCGGCCGCGGAGAAGCCGCCACTGGCCTGCAGGCCAGCGAGTTCACTCAATGGAGGCAAGGGCAGGTCCGTGATTCGGGCGCCGGCGGCACCCAGTGCCTGCAGGGTGCGCTCGAAGGCGCGCGCCACGGTGGCATCGATCCCATCGAACATCAGCTGCGGCACCACCGCCAACCGGTATTGGGAGAGGGGCGCATGGCTGCGCGTGACCCGGCGCGCCGCCAGGATCTCGTGCACGGTGATGGCATCGCGCACCGAGCGCGTCATGGCGCAGGCCGTGTCCAGGGTGGTGGACAGGGGCACCGTGCCGTCCAGCGGCACCAGGCGCTGGGTGGATTTGAAGCCGACGATGCCGTGCAGGGCGGCCGGGATGCGGATGGAGCCGCCGGTGTCCGAGCCCAGACCGACAAAGGCTGCCCCGCTGGCGACCGAGACGGCGCCGCCGCTGGACGAGCCGCCGGGCACACGTGGCACATCGGTGGCCGTGGCATTGGCCGGGGTGCCGTGGTGCGGGTTGACGCCGACACCCGAGTAGGCGAACTCGCTCATGTTGGTGCGGCCTATGAGGGCGGCGCCGGCGGCGCGCAGCCGGGCCACGGCCGTGGCGTCCTGGCGGGCCGGCGCTGCGTCCTTCAGCACCAGGGAGCCGGCCCGGCTGACCTGGCCGGCTACGTCGAACAGGTCCTTGACCGAGACGGCCAGGCCGGCCAGGGGTTGGCGGACCGGATCGCTCGCTGCGGCCTGGGCTTGGGCGCCCGGGAAATCGGTCTGGACGAAGGCGTATTGGCAGGCCGGTGAGGCGGCGACGGCCATGGCCTGCCCGATCTCGGCCTCGGGGCTGGACAGGCCGGCCAGCAGGCGCAGGCGGGTGGTGTGGAGGTCGGGGACGGGTGTCATCGGACAGGGTGCGTGTGCTATACTCGTTGGGCTTTGCTGGCAGGTCCCGGTGCATCCCGCACCGGCAGCCGCAAAGCAAATCGCAAACCGGTCCATCCAGGTGTTGCAGCCGGCGCCAGACGCCGATTGCAAAGAGGACCGGATTTTAGACCCAACCTTCGGAGTTATTCACATGTCCGTGACCATGCGTCAAATGCTGGAAGCCGGTGTCCATTTCGGCCACCAGACCCGCTTCTGGAACCCCAAGATGGCCCCCTTCATCTTCGGCCATCGCAACAAGATCCACATCATCAACCTGGAAAAATCGCTGCCGATGTTCCAGGACGCTGCCAAGTTCGCCAGGCAACTGGCGGCCAAGCGCGGCACCATCCTGATGGTCGGCACCAAGCGCACCGCCCGCGAGACCGTGGCCGCTGAAGCCCAGCGCGCCGGCGTGCCCTACGTCGATCAGCGCTGGCTGGGCGGCATGCTGACCAACTTCAAGACCGTCAAGACCTCGATCAAGCGTCTGAAGGACATGAAGGCCCAGCAGGAAACCGGCCTGGACGCCATGAGCAAGAAAGAGCAGCTGATGTTCGCCCGCGAACTCGAGAAGCTCGAGAAGGACATCGGCGGCATCCAGGACATGAACACCCTGCCGGACGCGATCTTCGTGATCGACGTCGGTTACCACAAGATCGCCATTGCCGAAGCCAAGAAGCTGGGCATCCCGCTGATCGGCGTGGTCGACTCCAACCACTCGCCCGAAGGCATCGACTACGTGATCCCGGGCAACGACGACTCGTCCAAGGCCGTGACCCTGTACGCCCGCGGCATCGCCGACGCCATCCTGGAAGGCCGTGCCAACGCCGTGGATGACGTGGTCAAGGCGGTTGCGTCCGAGAGCGGCGACGAGTTCGTGGAAGTGAACGAAGCTTCCGCCTGATCCGGTCCCGACCCGAAGAAAGGGGCGCTGCGCCCCTTTTTTTTAGCCCCAATCTGAGTTTGAATTGAAGACGGAGTAAGAAGATGGCTGCAATTACCGCAAGCATGGTTGCCGAACTGCGTGGCAAGACCGATGCGCCGATGATGGAATGCAAGAAGGCCCTGACCGAAGCCGAGGGCGACATGGCCAAGGCCGAAGAGCTGCTGCGCGTCAAACTGGGTACCAAGGCCGGCAAGGCCGCCTCGCGCGTGACCGCCGAAGGTGTGGTTGCCAGCTCGATCAGCGGCACGACCGGCGCCCTGATCGAAGTGAACTGCGAGACCGACTTCGTGACCAAGAACGACAGCTTCCTGGCGCTGGCCAAGGCCGCTGCCGAGCTGATCGCCCAGCACAAGCCGGCCGACGTGGCCGCCCTGGGCGCGCTGCCCTACAGCCAGGACGGCTTCGGCCCCACCCTGGAAGATGTGCGCAAGGGCCTGATCGGCAAGATCGGCGAGAACATGAGCTTCCGCCGTTTCAAGCATTTCTCCTCGGGCGCCAAGCTGGCCGCCTACCTGCACGGCACGCGCATCGGCGTGGTCGTGGAGTTCGACGGCGAAGAAGCCGCCGCCAAGGATGTCGCCATGCACGTGGCCGCCATGAAGCCGGTGTCGCTGACCAGCGCCGACGTGCCGGCCGAGCTGATCGAGCGCGAGCGTTCGGTCGCCACCGCCAAGGCCGCCGAGTCCGGCAAGCCGGCCGACATCGCCACCAAGATGATCGAAGGCTCGGTGCAGAAGTACCTGAAGGAAGTCTCGCTGTTCAACCAGCCCTTCGTGAAGAACGACAAGCAGACCGTCGAGCAGATGCTCAAGGCCGCCGGCACCAACGTCAAGGGCTTCACCCTGTACGTGGTGGGCGAGGGCATCGAGAAGAAGGTCGACGACTTCGCCGCCGAAGTGGCCGCCCAGGTGGCCGCCGCCAAGCAGGCGGGCTGATCGTCCGGGATGACGAATGACGCGCTGCGCGCATGACCTCGCTGTCGCTTCGATGACAAAATGAGGGTTATGCTGGCTCCGCTGTCATTCCGTCATTGAAGCGGCGCAGCCGCGAAGTCATTTCGTCATTCAACCCCAGGAGTAAGCCCACATGACCCACCCCAAGCCAGCCCACAAGCGCATCCTGCTTAAGCTGTCCGGGGAGGCCCTGATGGGTGACGATGCCTTCGGCATCAACCATGCGACCATCCAGCGCATGGTGCAGGAGGTGGCCGAGATCACGCGCCTGGGGGTGGAGGTGGCCGTGGTCATCGGTGGCGGCAACATCTTCCGCGGTGTGGCCGGCGGTTCGGTCGGCATGGACCGGGCCACGGCCGATTACATGGGCATGCTGGCCACCGTGATGAACGCGCTGGCCCTGGCCGATACCATGAACAAGGCCGGTCTGACCGCACGTGTGATGTCGGCCATCGCCATCGAACAGGTGGTCGAGCCCTATGTGCGCCCCAAGGCCCTGCAGTACCTCGAAGAGGGCAAGGTCGTGATCTTCGCGGCCGGCACGGGCAACCCCTTTTTCACCACCGACACGGCCGCTGCGCTGCGCGGCGCCGAGATCGGGGCCGAGATGGTGCTCAAGGCCACCAAGGTGGACGGCGTCTACAGCGCCGACCCGAACAAGGACAAGACCGCCACCCGTTACAGCAAGATTTCCTTCGACGAGGCGATCTCCAAGAATCTCGGCATCATGGACGCCACGGCCTTTGCGCTGTGCCGCGACCAGAAGCTGCCGATCAAGGTGTTTTCCATTTTCAAGCACGGCGCGCTCAAGCGCGTGGTGATGGGCGAAGACGAGGGCACGCTGGTCTACGCCTGAGCGCAGCCGCCGATGCCGCAGAGGAGCAAAGCATGACGATTGCAGACATCAAGAAAACCATGGAAGGCAAGATGGACCAGTCCATCGAGGCCCTGAAGAACCATCTGTCCAAAATCCGCACCGGCCGCGCCAACCCGTCGCTGCTCGACTCCGTGCAGGTCGAGTACTACGGCTCCACGGTGCCGCTGAGCCAGGTGGCCAACGTCAACCTGCTGGACGCCCGCACCATCAGCGTTCAGCCCTGGGAAAAGGGCATGGGCGCCAAGATCGAGAAGGCCATCCGCGAGAGCGATCTGGGCCTGAACCCGGCCTCCATGGGCGACCTGATCCGCGTGCCCATGCCGCCCATGAGCGAGGAGCGCCGCAAGGAGATGACCAAGCTTGTGCGCACCGAGGGCGAAAACGCCAAGATTGCCGTGCGCAATCTGCGCCGGGACGCCAACGAGGCCGTCAAGAAGCTGGTCAAGGACAAGACCGCGTCCGAGGACGAGCAGAAGCGCTCCGAAGCCGACATCCAGAAACTGACCGACAGGCATGTCGCCACGATCGACCAGCTGGTGGCGGGCAAGGAACAGGAAGTGATGGCGGTCTGACCGCCATCATTCCCACCGCCATGACTGCACCGGGCGGTACACCGCAGCACATCGCCATCGTCATGGATGGCAATGGCCGCTGGGCCACCAGGCGTTTCCTGCCCCGTCTGGCCGGCCACCGCCAGGGCATGGAAAGCCTGCGGCGCTGTATCCGGGCCTGTCTGGACCGTGGAGTGGCGGTGCTGACGGTCTTCGCTTTTTCCTCCGAGAACTGGAACCGCCCGGCCGATGAGGTCTCGGGCTTGATGGAACTGCTGGCCACGGCCTTGGCCAGGGAAGTGCCGCAACTGCTCAAGGACGGGGCGCGCCTGCATTTCGTCGGCGAGCGTGCCGGTCTGTCCGACAAGGTGCGCGCGGGCCTGGACCAGGCCGAGCGTGCGACGGCAGCGAACAGCCGGCTCGTGCTCAATGTCTGTTTCAACTACGGCGGACGCTGGGACATCGCCCAGGCGGCGGCCCGGCTGGCCGCGCAGGGGCAGCCCATCACGGAGATGTCCTTGCACCAGGCCATGGCCATGGCCCACGTCCCCGACCCGGATCTCATCATCCGCACCGGCGGCGAATTGCGCCTGAGCAATTTCCTGCTCTGGCAGGCCGCCTATGCCGAACTTTGTTTCAGCGACAAGCTCTGGCCCGATTTCGACGAGGCCGAGCTCGACTGCGCCATCAGCGAATTCACCCGGCGTGAGCGCCGCTACGGCCAGACATCCGCCCAGGTCGCCACGGCGGACCCGGGCCAGAAGGTCGCCTGAGGATCAACCATGCTCAAACAGCGCATCATCACCGCCATCGTCCTGCTGCTGATCCTGCTGCCGGCACTGTTTCATCCGGATCCGCTGTACTGGCGTCTGGTCACGCTGGTATTGACTGCGGCGGCGGCCTGGGAATGGGGCCGGCTCAACGGCCTGGGTCAGTTGGGGTCATGGCTGGGGGCTTTTGCCTGTTTCATCGTCTGTGTCATGGCCTGGGATCTGGGCCTGCTGTCGGCGCCGCAGCCGCTGCTGTGGACGGTGGCCGGTGGCGCCTGGGTGCTGGTGGGCGCTGCACTGATCAAGGCGGGGGTGGCCCGCTGGGGACAGTGGCCACGGGCCTTGCGCCTGCCGGGGGGCCTGCTGGCGCTGTGGCTGACCTGGCTGGCCATGGTGCAGGCGCGCGATGTGGGCATCGCCTTCCTGCTGTCCATCCTGCTGCTGGTCTGGATGGCTGACGTCGCCGCCTACTTTGCCGGCAAGGCCTGGGGCGGCCGTTTCAGCAAGGTCAAGCTGGCGCCAGCCATCAGCCCGGGCAAGAGCTGGGAAGGGGTCTGGGGCGGCATGCTGGGGGTGGTCCTGCTGGCCGGGGTCTGGCTGGCCCTGGAGCGCGCCGGGGTGCTGCCCGCGCCCAGTCTCTATGGCCATCTGCAGTCGCACGGCGGCTGGGGCCTGCTGCTGCTGGCCGTGCTGTTCCTGGCGGCCATGAGCGTGGTGGGTGACCTGGTGGAATCGCTGGTCAAGCGCAGCGCCGGCATGAAGGACAGCAGCCGCCTGCTGCCGGGCCACGGCGGTGTGCTCGATCGCGTGGATGCCCTGCTGCCCACGCTGCCGCTGGCCATGATGTTCTATTCCGTATGGCGCTGATGAAGCAACGCCTTGCCATCCTCGGCTCCACCGGCTCCATCGGCGCCAGCACGCTTGATGTGCTGGCACGCCATCCGGATCGTTTCGAAGTCTTTGCCCTGACCGCAGCCACCCAGGTGGATCTGCTGCTGCAGCAGTGCCTGCAGTTCTCTCCGCGTTACGCCGTCATGGCCAGTGTCGCCCATTCAACGCAGCTGGCCGAACGGTTGAAGGTCGCCGGTTCACCGACCCAGGTGCTGGGCGGGACGCAGGCGCTGGCCGACATCGCGGCCCACGAGGAGGTGGATGCCGTGATGGCCGCCATCGTGGGGGCCGCCGGCCTGGCGCCCTGCCTGGCGGCGGCGCGTTCGGGCAAACGCCTGCTGCTGGCGAACAAGGAGGCGCTGGTGGTGGGCGGCGAGTTCTTCATGCAGACGGTACGCGCCGGCGGTGCCACGCTGCTGCCCATCGACAGCGAGCACTCGGCCATCTTCCAGGCCCTGCCCGAAGATCCGGCGACCTGGGCGCAGCGCGTGGACAGGATCATCCTGACCGCCTCGGGGGGGCCGTTTCGCACACGCGAGCCGCGGACCCTGCGCGAAGTCACGCCCGAGCAGGCCTGCGCGCACCCGAACTGGGTCATGGGGCGCAAGATCTCGGTCGATTCGGCCACCATGATGAACAAGGCCCTGGAGGTGATCGAGGCGCGTTACCTCTTCGGTCTGCCGTCCGAGCGACTGGAGGTGGTGATCCACCCGCAGAGCGTGATCCACTCCATGGTGCAGTACAGCGACCACTCGGTGGTGGCGCAGCTGGGCACGCCCGACATGCGCGTGCCCATCGCCTACGGTCTGTCCTGGCCCGAGCGCATGGCCTCGGGCGCGGCCGCACTGGATTTTCACAAGCTGGCCGCCATGACCTTCGAGCCCATGGACGCGCCCGGCCATGCGCAACGTTTCCCCGGCATCGGCCTGGCCTGGGAGGCCTTGCGCGGCCCGGCAGGCACCACGGCGGTGCTCAACGCGGCCAACGAGGTGGCAGTCGCCGCCTTTCTGGAGCGGCGCATCCGTTTCGACCAGATCCATGCGGTCAACCTGGGCACGCTGGAAGCCGTTGTGCCGGTTGCGCCGCATGCGCTGGAAGATCTGCTGGCGCTGGACGCGCAGGCGCGTGCAGCGGCACAGCAGTGCGTCCGCGGGCTGAGTGCCTGAACCTTCGAGGACGGACATGCTGACTGTCATTGCTTTCATCGTGGCCCTGGGTCTGCTGATCGCCATCCATGAATACGGGCACTACCGCATGGCTTTGGCCTGCGGCGTCAAGGTGCTGCGTTTCTCCGTCGGTTTCGGCCACACCCTGCTGCGCTGGCAGCCCAGGGGTTCACCGACCGAGTTCGTGCTGGGCGCCTTTCCGCTGGGCGGTTATGTGCGCATGCTCGACGAGCGCGAGGCTCCTGTCGATCCGGCCGAGCGCCATCTGGCCTTCAACACCCAGCCCCTGCGTTCGCGCGCGCTCATCGTCGCGGCCGGCCCCCTGGCCAACCTGCTGCTGGCGGTGCTGCTGTATGCGGTGATCAACTGGAGTGGTGTGCACATGGCCGCGCCCGTGCTGGGGCGACCGGCGGCCGATTCCGTGGCGGAGCGCGCCGGGCTGGTTGGTGGCGAGCGCGTCGAGCGTGCCGGTTTCGAAGGCGACGAGTTGCAGGCCATGACATCGTTTGAGGACGTGCGGTGGTTGCTCACGCGCGGAGCGCTGGAAGGGCGTGATGTGCGTCTGGCCCTGGCCGATGCCCGTGGGCGAGCTGCCGAGCTGCTCTTGCCCCTGTCGGCCCTGCAGGCACGCGATGCCGACGCCCGCCTGTTCGAGCATATCGGCATCGTTTCGCCCATGAGCCGGCCCGAAATTGGCGAGGTCACGCCGGACAGTCCCGCCGAACGTGCCGGCCTGCGCCCGGGTGATCTGGTGTTGAGCCTGGGTGACACAGCCGTGGTGGACGGCCGCCAGTTGCGCGAGCTGATCCGCGCTTCGGTGCGCGAAGGTCAGGCGTTGACGAAAAACTGGCGCATCGAGCGCCAGGGCGCGGTCATCCACCTGGATGTAAAGCCCGAACTGCAGCAGCAAGGCGGCGTGGCAGTCGGCCGCATCGGTGCTTATGTGGGCGCACCGCCCGAGATGGTCATGGTGCGCTTCGGTGCGGTCGAGGGCGTCTGGCAGGGCATGGTGAAGACCTGGGAGGTCTCGGTGCTGACGCTGCGCACCCTGGGGCGCATGGTGATCGGCGAGGCCTCGCTGAAGAACCTCAGTGGCCCGCTGACCATTGCCGATTACGCCGGTCGTTCGGCCAGTCTGGGGCTGACGTCCTATCTGGTCTTTCTGGCCCTCATCAGCGTCAGCCTGGGCGTGCTCAATCTGCTGCCGCTGCCTGTCCTCGATGGGGGACACCTGATGTATTATCTTTGGGAAGGTGTCACAGGCCGGCCCGTGTCGGAGGTCTGGCTGGAGCGCCTGCAGCGTGCCGGTGTCGCCGTGCTGGCGCTCATGATGTCGATCGCGCTGTTCAATGACCTGGCCCGTCTCCTGAGCTGAGCCACCTGCCAAGGCAGTGTGATCAGCCAAACTTCAATTTGACCGATGCAATTCAAACGATATAGCCTGCGCGCCGTTTCCCTGCTGGCCACCCTCTTGCTGGCCGTACACATGGCCTGGGCTGCCGAGCCTTTCAAGATCCGCGACATCCAGGTCGAAGGCCTGCAACGCGTCGAGCCGGGCACCGTCTTCGCCTCCATGCCGCTGCGCCTGGGCGACACCTACAACGATGAGAAGGGCACGGCCTCGATCCGGGCGCTGTTTGCCCTGGGCCTGTTCACCGATGTGCGGCTGGAGATCAAGGGCGATGTGGTGGTGGTGGTGGTCGAAGAGCGGCCCAGCGTGGCCGGTGTCGAGTTCATCGGGACCCGCGAGTTCGACAAGGACGCGCTGACCAAGGCGCTCAAGGACATCGGCCTGGCCGAGGGACGGCCATTTGACAAGGCCCTGCTGGACCGTGCCGAGCAGGAGCTCAAGCGCCAGTACATCAACAAGAGCCTTTATGCGGCCGAGGTGGTGACGACGGTGACGCCGGTGGAGCGCAACCGTGTGAGCCTGGCCTTCACCGTCAATGAGGGCGAGCCGGCCAAGATCAGCGAGATCCGCATCGTCGGCAACAAGGCCTTTTCCGAGTCCACCCTGCGCAACCTGTTCGATCTGGACACCGGCAACTGGATGAGCTGGTACACCAAGTCCAACCGTTATTCGCGGGCCAAGCTCAACGCCGATACGGAGACCTTGCGCTCCTACTATCTGGCGCGCGGTTACCTGGAGTTCCAGGTCGATTCGACCCAGGTGGCGATCGCCCCCAACAAGCAGGACATGTCCATCACCCTGAACATCACGGAAGGTGAACGTTTCGTGGTGGCCGGTGTGCGCCTGGCGGGCAACTACCTGGGGCGCGAGGACGAGTTCAAGGCCATGGTCACGATCCGTCCCGGCGAGGCCTACAACGCCGACCGGGTGGCCGAGACCACCAAGGCCTTTACCGACTATTTCGGCCGTTTCGGCTACGCCTTTGCACGTGTGCAGTCCGTGCCCGACATCGACCGCGGCAGCAACCGGGTCACGCTGGTGCTGCAGGCCGAGCCTTCGCGCCGTGCCTATGTACGCCGTATCAACGTGGTGGGCAACAACCGCACGCGTGACGAGGTGATCCGCCGCGAATTCCGCCAGTACGAAGCGTCCTGGTACGACAGCGAAAAGATCAAGCTCTCGCGCAACCGGGTCGATCGCCTGGGCTATTTTGGTGCAGTGACGATGGAAACCACCGAGGTGCCGGGCACGGCCGACCAGGTGGACCTGACCGTCAAGGTGGTCGAACGCGCGACCGGCAGCCTGACCCTGGGCGCGGGTTTCTCCAGCAACGAGGGGCTGGGCCTGACCTTCGGCATCAACCAGCAGAATGCTTTCGGTACCGGCCACTCGCTCGGTCTGCAGCTCAACACCAGCCGGATCAACCGCGTCATCGTGGTCAATACGACCGACCCCTATTTCACCCAGGACGGGGTCTCGCGCACCATCGATCTGTACCAGCGGGTCACGCGCCCTTATTACTACGAAGACACCTACGCGCTGGAGACGGTGGGCAGCAGCATCCGGTTCGGCATCCCCTTTACCGAGCGCGACACCGTCTACGTGGGCGCCGGTGTCGAGCGCACCACCATCCTGCCTGGAACCTACCTGCCAGCGGCCTACCAGAGTTATGCCGACCAGTTCGGCTACGCCAGCACCGCCGTGCCCCTGACCCTGGGCTGGGGCCGGGACAACCGGGACAGCGCCCTGGTGCCGAGCAGCGGCAACTTGCAGCGCGCCACGGCCGAATGGAGCACCTTTGGCGAGGTGCGTTACATCCGCGGCACCTATTCCTACCAGCACTACCTACCGCTGACCAAGCAGTACACCTTCGCTTTCAACACCGACCTGGCCCTGGGCCAGGGCATAGACGGGCGGCCCTATCCGCTGTTCAAGAACTTCTATGGCGGTGGCCTGGGTTCGGTGCGCGGTTTCGAGGCTGGCAGCCTGGGGCCGCGTGACGCGGCCACGGGTCTGACCTACGGGGGGCCGAAAAAGGTCAACTTCAACTTCGAACTGCAGGCGCCTTTCCCTGGGGCCGGCAACGACCGCACCTTGCGTCTTTACACCTTTGTCGATACCGGCAACGTCTACGGCCCGGATGATCCGATCGATCCGGCCAATTTCCGGGCCTCGGCCGGTTTCGGCATCAGCTGGGTCTCGCCCATGGGGCCGCTGCGCCTGGCCTGGGCCACCCCCATCCGGAGGTTCGATGGCGATAGAATCCAGTATCTGCAATTCCAGATTGGGACCACATTCTGATGAAGTACTACACCCGACCTGCCATCTTGCTGCTGGGCCTGAGTCTGCTGGCCGTGCCGGCGCTGGCCCAGGAGTTCCGGCTGGGTTTCGTCAGCCTGGACCGCATCATCAAGGAAGCGGTGCCGGCCAAGAATGCCCAGGCCAAGCTCGAGCAGGAGTTCTCCAAGCGCGAGAAGGAACTGCAGACCCAGGGAGCCAATATCAAGGGCATGGCCGACCAGCTGGAGCGCGAGGCGCCCACGCTGTCGGAAAGCCAGCGCGCGACGCGCCAGAAGCAGCTGGTCGAACTGGACCGCGATTTCCAGCGCAAGCGCCGTGAATTCCAGGAAGACGTCAATGCCCGCCGCAATGAGGAGTTGCAACAGGTCTTCGAGCGCGCCAACCGCGTGGTCAAACAGGTGGCTGATGCCGAGAAATACGACCTGATCCTGCAGGAAGCGGTTTACGTCAACCCCCGGCACGACATCACCGACAAGGTGATCAAGGCCCTCAACGCCACGGTGGCCAAATAAGGCCGCACGGTATTTTGCGGGCAGATCGCGTGTGGCATTGCGTCTAGGCAGCATCGTCGAACAGCTCGGGGGCGAGCTGTCGGGCGATCCCGCGCTGGAAATCCTCGCTCTGGCGCCGCTCGAATCGGCCGGTCCGCAGCAGCTCAGTTTCCTCAGCAACCCCAAATACCGCCAGCAGTTGCTGATCACACGCGCCGGCTGCGTGATCGTCGGGCCGCAGATGCAGGCCGAGGCCCGGGCTCGGGGCGCCTGCATCGTGGCCGACAACCCCTACCTCTATTTCGCCCGCGTGACGCAGCTGTGGCACGCGGCCCGCCAGCGGCCCGCCGGTCCGCGCATTCACCCGAGTGCGGTCATCGATCCTGAGGCCCACATCGATCCGCAGGCCCGCATCGGCCCCCTGTGCGTGGTCGAGCGCGGCGCCCGCATCGGCGCGCGCAGCGTGCTCAAGTCCAGAGTCACGGTCAGCGAAGATTGCGTGATCGGCGAGCGCTGTATCCTGCACCCGGGCGTGGTGATTGGCGCCGACGGTTTCGGTTTCGCCAAGGATGGCGAGCGCTGGGAGAAGATCGAGCAGCTGGGGGCCGTGCGCATCGGCAACGACGTGGAGATCGGCGCCAACACCTGTATCGACCGCGGCGCCCTGAGCGATACCGTGATCGAGGACGGTGTCAAGCTCGACAACCTCATCCAGATCGGCCACAACGTGCGCGTGGGGCGCAACACGGCCATGGCTGGTTGTGTCGGCGTGGCCGGCAGCGCCACCATCGGGGCCAACTGCACGATTGGCGGCAGCGCCGGTGTGCTGGGCCACCTGACCCTCGCCGACGGTGTGAACGTGTCCTCCTTCTCCCTGGTCACACGTTCGCTCAACAAACCGGGCCACTACACCGGCTTCTATCCGCTGGAGGACAATGCCTCCTGGGAAAAGAATGCGGCCACGCTCAAACAGCTCTCCACGCTGCGCGAACGCGTGCGTGCGCTGGAAAAAGAACGCAAGGAAACAAAAAAATGATCGCCATGGACATCCACAAGATCCTCAAGCTGCTGCCGCACCGTTACCCCATCCTGCTGGTGGACCGGGTGCTGGAGCTGGAGAAGGGCAAGCGCATCAAGGCGGTCAAGAACGTCACGATCAACGAAGACTTCTTCAACGGTCATTTCCCCAACCGGCCCGTGATGCCTGGCGTGCTGATGCTCGAGGCCCTGGCGCAGACCGCGGCCCTGCTGTCCTTCGAAACCCTGGGCCATGCGCTTGACGAGAACACGGTCTATTATTTTGCCGGCATCGACAACGCGCGCTTCAAGCGGCCGGTCGAACCGGGCGACCAGCTCATCCTCGAAGCCGAGCTGGAACGCTCCAAGGCCGGCATCTACAAGTTCAAGGTCTGGGCCAGTGTGAACGGCGAACGCGCCGTCGAGGCCGATATTCTGTGCACCATGCGCAAGGTCTCCTGAGGGTCCAGAGCGTGACGCAGATCCATTCGACTGCCATCGTCGATCCCCGTGCACAGCTTGACGGCACGGTCGAGGTCGGCCCCTACACCCTCATCGGGCCGAACGTGAAGATCGGCGCGGACACGCGCATCGGTCCGCATTGCGTGATCGACGGGCACACCACCATCGGCCGCGACAATCGCATCTTCCAGTTCAACTCCCTGGGCGCCATTCCTCAGGACAAGAAATACGAGGGTGAGCCCTGCGAGCTGCACATCGGCGACCGCAACACCATCCGCGAGTTCTGCACCTTCAACCTGGGCACGGCGCAGGACAAGGCCGACACCCGCATCGGCGACGACAACTGGATCATGGCCTATGTGCACATCGCCCACGACTGCGTGGTCGGCAACCATGTGACCATGGCCAACAACGCCACGCTGGCGGGGCACGTCGAGATCGGCGACTGGTCCACGGTGGGGGGGCTGACCGGTATCCTGCAGCGCATGCGCATCGGCATCCATACCATGATCGGTTTTGCCAGCCACGTGGCCAAGGACATCCCGCCCTATATGGTGGTGGACGGCAACCCGCTGAACGTGCGCGGCGTGAACCTGGTCGGCTTGCGTCGGCGCGATTTCTCCGACCAGCGCATCGCCGCCATCCGCGAGATGCACAAGATCCTCTACCGCCAGAGCCTCACGCTGGAGCAGGCGCGCACGGCCATGACCGCGCTGCCGCAGACCTGGCCCGAAGCCGCAGGCGACGTGGCGTTGATGGACGCCTTCCTGGCCAGTTCCACGGCTGGCATTGCGCGCTGAAAGACCTGCCATGAGTTCCCAGCCGCGCGTCGCGATGGTGGCGGGCGAGACCTCCGGGGACTTGCTGGCCGGCCTTCTGCTTGATGGTATCCAGGCGCGCTGGCCCGGCGCCCAGACCCTGGGCATTGGCGGGCCGCAGATGGTCCGGCGCGGTTTCCAGGCCTGGTGGCCCAGTGACAAACTGGCCGTGAGCGGTTATGTCGAGGTGCTGCGCCATTACCGCGAGCTCGTGGGCATCCGCGACCAGCTCCGCCAGCGACTGCTGCGGGACCGGCCCGATGTTTTCATCGGCGTCGACGCACCCGACTTCAATCTGGATCTCGAGCGCGATCTGCGCGCCGCCGGCATCCGGACCGCGCACTTCGTCTGCCCGTCGATCTGGGCCTGGCGTCCCGAGCGCGTGCACAAGATCAAGGCCAGTGTGGACCACGTCCTGTGCATCTTTCCTTTTGAAGTGGAATTGCTGGCCCGGCACGGCATCGCCGCGACCTATGTCGGCCATCCGCTGGCCCATGTGATTCCCCTGCAGCCGGACCGTGCCTCCGCGCGTGTGTCGCTGGGTGTGCCGACCGATGCGCAGCTTGTGGCCGTCCTGCCGGGCAGCCGCGCGGGCGAGATCAGGCAGTTGGCCGAGCGTTTCTTCCGTGCGGCGGCCCTGATGCAGCGGGCCCGCCCGCAGCTGCAATTCATCGTGCCGGCCATTCCCGCCCTGCGCGCGCGCATCGAGCAGGCCGCACGCGCTGCGGGCATGGATGGGCGCCTGCGCATCCTCGACGGTCAGTCCCATACCGTTCTGGCAGCCTGTGACGTGGCCCTGATCGCCAGTGGCACGGCCACGCTGGAGGCCGCCCTGTTCAAGCGGCCCATGGTGATCTCCTATGCCGTGAACTGGCTGACCTACAGGATCATGAAGCGCAAGCAGCTGCAGCCCTGGGTCGGCCTGCCCAATGTCCTGTGCCGCGATTTCGTCGTCCCCGAGCTGCTGCAGCACGAAGCCACGCCCGCAAAGCTGGCCGCGGCCACGCTGCAGTGGCTGGACGCGCCCGAGCGTGTCGCGGCGCTGGAGCAGACTTTCACGGCGTTGCATGCCGAATTGCAGCGCGACACACCGAAACTGGCTGCCGATGCGATCGCGCAAGTTCTTGCAGGCTGAACAGGTCGCCTTGATGTGGGACACCCCGGGCCTGGTGGCCGGCGTGGACGAGGCCGGCCGCGGCCCGCTGGCCGGCCCGGTGGTGGCCGCCGCCGTGATCCTGGACGATCTGCACCCTATCGTGGGTCTGGCCGATTCCAAGAAGCTCACGGCATTGCGTCGCGAGAAACTCTACGACGAGATCCGCGCCAAGGCCCTGTGCTGCTCGATCGCCGAAGCCAGCGTGGAGGAGATCGACCGGCTCAACATCCTGCAGGCCACGCTGCTGGCCATGCGCCGCGCCGTCGAAGGCCTGCGCCTGAAGCCCGCCAAGGTGCTGGTGGACGGCAACCGCCTGCCGGTGCTGGACGTGCTGGCCGAGGCCATCGTGAAAGGCGACGCCACTGTGCCGGCGATTTCCGCCGCTTCCATCCTGGCCAAGGTGCACCGCGACCGCTGGTGCGCCGAATACGACCGCGAGTTCCCGCAGTATGGCTTTGCCGGCCACAAGGGCTACGGGACGGCCGAGCACCTGGCGGCGCTGCGCGCGCATGGCGCCTGCCCGCAGCATCGCAAGACTTTTGCGCCGGTGACGGAGGTGTTGCGATGAGCCAAGCACCCATCTTGATCAGCTCGCGCGACAACCCGCTGCTCAAGGAGCTGCGCCGTCTGGCGCAGGACAGCACGGCCTACCGCAAGACAGGCCGTTTCTGGGTCGAGGGCGATCATCTCTGTCGCGCTGCCTTGCAACGCGGGCGTCAGCCGTCCATCGCCGTGTTCGCCGAATCGGTCTGGCCTGTTTTTGCGGCCGAGTTCGGAGCCGCTGCGGTCAAGACCCTTCTTGTTCCGGATGCATTGTTCGACAGCATCAGCGGCCTCGAATCACCCACCCGACTGGGTTTCGTGTTCGACCTGCAGGCTGGTGCAGTCCTGCAGGCCGGTCTGGCCTCCGTCATCCTCGACCGCGTGCAGGACGCCGGCAACGTGGGATCCATCCTGCGCAGTGCGGCAGCCTTCGGTTTTCAGCAGGTGATCGCCATGAAGGGCACGGCGGCCTTGTGGGCGCCGAAGGTGCTGCGCGCAGGCATGGGCGCGCATTTCGCATTGCGTCTGGTCGAGAGTGTGGAGCCGGCGACTCTCGATGGGCTGCATGTGCCCATCATCGTGACCAGCTCGCACCAGGGTGAACTGATCCACCGGCAGACCTTGCCCTGGCCCTGGCCCTGTGCCTGGGCCCTGGGCCACGAAGGGCAGGGCGTCGGTGCTGAACTGATGTCGCGCGCCGCGCTCTCCGTCCGCATTGCCCAGCCCGGCGGTGAGGAGTCGCTCAATGTGGCCGCCGCCGCCGCCATCTGCCTGCACGCCAGCGCCGTGGCGGTCACGGCAGTCTGAGTCGTTTCTCAAAGCCGTTGCATGGGGCGGCTGCGCAAGGTGAGCAATGCGAGGGGGCCTCGGCCCTAAGCTATAATCTTGAACTGTTCAGAAATCCAGCCGCCCCAGCGCATTTCAGGCCGAACATCCCTCTCAAAAGCAGCAACCAGGACCCGTTTCCTGTAAGTGCGTGGGCGCGCCCGTAACCAACGGAGTACCCAGTGCTTTTGTCTCTCCAGGGAACCACCCCTCACGCCATTCTGGCGCTCGCAGACGGCACGGTCTTTATCGGCAATTCCATCGGTGCCACCGGCACCACGGTCGGCGAGGTGGTGTTCAACACCGCCATGACCGGCTACCAGGAAATCCTCACGGATCCGAGCTACTGCCGGCAGATCGTGACCCTCACGTATCCGCACATCGGCAACTACGGCATCAACACCGAGGACGTCGAAGCCGAGAAGGTCCATGCCGCCGGCCTCATCATCAAGGACCTGCCCCTGCTGGCCTCCAACTTCCGCAGCACAGAGACGCTCACGCAGTACCTGGTGCGCGAGAAGACCGTGGCGATTGCCAACCTCGACACCCGCAAGCTGACCCGTCTGCTGCGCAGCAAGGGTGCGCAGAACGGCGCCATCGTGGCGCTCAAGGCCGGCGAGGCCGTGACCCAGGCCCGTATCGACGAAGCCCTGGCCGCGGCCAAGGCCGCGCCCAGCATGAAGGGCCTGGACCTGGCCCAGGTGGTGACCACCGCCAAACCCTACGACTGGACCCAGACCGAATGGGCCCTGGGCACCGGCTACGGTGAGCAGAAGGCGCCGCAGTTCCACGTCGTGGCCTACGACTACGGCGTCAAGAAGAACATCCTGCGCATGCTGGCAGCACGGGGCTGCAAGCTGACCGTGGTGCCGGCCAAGGCGCCCGCCAAGAACGTGCTGGCGCTCAAGCCAGATGGTGTCTTCCTCTCCAACGGCCCCGGGGATCCGGAGCCTTGCGATTACGCCATCACCGCCGTGCGCGAGATCATCGAGACCGGCATCCCCACCTTCGGCATCTGCCTGGGCCACCAGATCATGGCCCTGGCCTCGGGTGCCAGGACCTTCAAGATGCAGAACAGCCATCACGGCGCCAACCACCCGGTGAAAGACCTGGACAGCGGCCGTGTGAGCATCACCAGCCAGAACCACGGCTTCGCTGTGGAGATGGAGTCGCTGCCGGCCAATCTGCGTGCCACGCACGTCAGCCTGTTCGACGGCACGCTGCAGGGCCTGGCCCGCACCGACAAGCCGGCCTTCTGCTTCCAGGGCCATCCGGAAGCCTCGCCCGGCCCGCACGACATTGCCTACCTGTTCGACCGTTTCACCGCGCTGATGGAAAAGGCCAAGGAGAAGAAGAATGCCTAAGCGCACAGACATCAAGAGCGTCCTGATCATCGGCGCCGGCCCGATCATCATCGGCCAGGCCTGCGAGTTCGACTACTCCGGCGTGCAGGCCTGCAAGGCCCTGCGCGAAGAGGGCTACAAGGTCATCCTGATCAACAGCAACCCCGCGACGATCATGACCGACCCGGCCACGGCCGACGTCACCTACATCGAGCCCATCACCTGGCAGACGGTCGAGAAGATCATCGCCAAGGAAAAACCCGACGCCATCCTGCCCACCATGGGCGGCCAGACCGCGCTGAACTGCGCGCTGGACCTGTGGCACCACGGCGTGCTCGAAAAGTACAAGGGCGCGGCAACGGGACGGCCAGTTGAACTCATCGGCGCCACGCCCGAGGCCATCGACAAGGCCGAAGACCGCCAGAAGTTCAAGCAGGCCATGACCAGGATCGGCCTGGGCTCGGCGCGTTCGGGCATCGCCCACAGCATGGAAGAGGCCTGGGCGGTGCAGAAGACCGTGGGTTTCCCGACCGTGATCCGCCCCAGCTTCACGCTGGGCGGCACGGGTGGCGGCATCGCCTACAACCCGGAAGAGTTCGAGGTGATCTGCAAGCGCGGCCTGGAGGCCTCGCCCACCAAGGAGCTGCTCATCGAGGAGTCGCTGCTGGGCTGGAAAGAGTACGAGATGGAGGTCGTGCGCGACAAGGCCGACAACTGCATCATCGTCTGCTCGATCGAGAACCTGGACCCCATGGGCGTGCACACCGGTGACTCCATCACCGTGGCCCCGGCCCAGACCCTGACCGACAAGGAATACCAGATCATGCGCAATGCCTCGCTGGCGGTGCTGCGTGAAATTGGCGTGGACACCGGCGGCTCCAACGTGCAGTTCTCGATCAACCCGAAAGACGGTCGCATGATCGTGATCGAGATGAACCCGCGCGTGAGCCGGTCCTCCGCGCTGGCCTCCAAGGCCACGGGTTTCCCGATCGCCAAGGTCGCGGCCAAGCTGGCCGTGGGCTACACCCTGGACGAGCTGCGCAACGACATCACGGGCGGCGCCACGCCGGCCAGCTTCGAGCCCAGCATCGACTACGTGGTCACCAAGATCCCGCGTTTCGCCTTCGAGAAATTTCCCACGGCCGACAGCCGCCTGACCACGCAGATGAAGTCCGTGGGCGAGGTCATGGCCATGGGCCGCACCTTCCAGGAAAGCTTCCAGAAGGCCCTGCGCGGCCTGGAAGTGGGCGTGGACGGTATGAACGAAAAGACCCAGGACCGCGAGGTGCTCGAGAAGGAGCTGGGCGAGCCCGGCCCCGAACGCATCTGGTACGTGGGCGATGCCTTCGCCCAGGGCATGAGCCTGGACGAGGTCTACGCGCTGACCAAGATCGACAAGTGGTTCCTGGTGCAGATCGAGGAAATCGTGAAGATCGAACTCGATCTCGACAAGCTGGCCGCTGAAAAAGGCGAGCAGGCCCTGGCCGCGCTGGACGCCGCCACGCTGCGCGCCTTGAAGAAAAAGGGTTTCTCCGACCGTCGTCTGGCCAAGCTGCTCAAGACCACCGAGAAACAGCTGCGTGACACGCGCCGCAAACTGAATGTTCGCCCAGTCTACAAACGCGTGGACACCTGCGCCGCCGAGTTCGCGACCAACACCGCCTATATGTACTCGAGCTACGAGGACGAGTGCGAGGCCGAACCGACCAACAAGAAGAAGATCATGGTGCTGGGCGGTGGTCCCAACCGCATCGGCCAGGGTATCGAGTTCGACTACTGCTGTGTCCATGCGGCTCTCGCCATGCGCGAAGACGGCTACGAGACCATCATGGTCAACTGCAACCCCGAGACCGTGTCCACCGACTACGACACCTCGGACCGCCTCTACTTCGAGCCACTGACACTCGAAGACGTGCTGGAGATCGTGGACAAGGAAAAGCCCACCGGCGTCATCGTGCAGTACGGCGGCCAGACGCCGCTCAAACTGGCCCTGGGCCTGGAGGCCGAAGGCGTGCCCATCATCGGCACCTCGCCCGACATGATCGACGCGGCCGAAGACCGCGAGCGCTTCTCGGCCCTGCTGCGCACGCTGAACCTGAAACAACCGCCCAACGCCACCGCGCGCACCGAAGCCGAGGCCCTGGAAAAGGCCGCGACCCTGGGTTACCCGCTGGTGGTGCGCCCCAGCTACGTGCTGGGCGGCCGCGCCATGGAAATCGTGCACGAGCAGCGCGACCTCGAGCGCTATATGCGCGAGGCCGTCAAGGTCAGCAACGACAGCCCCGTGCTGCTGGACCGTTTCCTGAACGACGCCATCGAGTGCGACGTGGACTGCCTGCGCGACCCCGAGGGCAAGACCTTCATCGGCGGCGTGATGGAGCACATCGAGCAGGCCGGCGTGCACAGCGGCGACTCCGCCTGCTCGCTGCCGCCGTATTCCCTGTCCCAGGCCACCGTGGACGAGCTCAAGCGCCAGTCGGCCGCCATGGCCGGCGCTCTGAACGTGATCGGCCTCATGAACGTGCAGTTCGCCATCCAGAAGCAGGACGGCCAGGACGTGATCTTCGTGCTCGAAGTGAACCCGCGCGCCTCGCGCACCGTGCCCTACGTCTCCAAGGCCACCGGCATCCAGCTGGCCAAGGTGGCGGCCCGCTGCATGGCGGGCCAGACCCTGGCCTCGCAGGGCATCACCAAGGAAGTGACCCCGCCCTACTTCAGCGTGAAGGAGGCCGTGTTCCCCTTCGTGAAGTTCCCCGGCGTGGACACCATCCTCGGCCCCGAGATGAAGTCCACCGGTGAGGTGATGGGCGTGGGCAAGACCTTCGGCGAGGCCTTCGTGAAGTCGCAGCTCGGCGCCGGCACCCGTTTGCCCAAGTCCGGCAAGGCCTTCATTTCCGTCAAGCAGAGCGACAAGCCGCGCGCCGTGGCCGTGGCCCGCGGCCTGCTCGCCCTGGGTTTCACGATCGTGGCCACCAAGGGCACGGCGGCGGCCATCGAGGCCGCAGGCCTGGCTTGCGAGGTCGTCAACAAGGTGACCGAAGGCCGTCCCAACATCGTGGACATGATCAAGAACGAGGAAATTGCCCTGGTCATCAACACGGTGGAGGAGCGCCGCAACGCCATTGCCGATTCGCGTTACATCCGCACCTCGGCCCTGCTGGCCCGCGTGACCACCTTCACCACCATCGCCGGCGCGGAAGCGGCCGTCGAAGGCATGAAGTACATGGACAATCTGGACGTGTATTCGGTGCAGGAGCTGCACGCCCAACTGGCATAATCTTCCGAACCCCCTGGGGCAGGCCCGCGCTACGCGCCGGTCTGCCCCCTTTACTTTTACCTCTTAAGAACTCAGAGACATGGCCACCATTCCGATCACGACCCGTGGCGCCGAAAAGCTCAAGGCCGAATTGCACCGTCTCAAGACGGTGGATCGCCCCGGGGTGATCAATGCCATTGCCGAGGCGCGCGCCCAGGGTGACCTCAGCGAAAACGCCGAATACGACGCTGCCAAGGACCGCCAGGGTTTCATCGAAGGCCGCATCCAGGAAATCGAGAGCAAGCTTTCAGCCTCCCAGGTCATCGATCCGGGCTCCATCGATGCCGGCGGCAAGGTGGTGTTCGGCGCCACCGTGGAACTGGAGGACGAATCCACCGGCGACGCAGTGACCTACCAGATCGTGGGTGAGGACGAGGCCGATCTCAAGCTGGGCCTGATCAACGTCGGCAGCCCCATCGCCCGCGCCCTGATCGGCAAGGAAGAGGGCGACACGGCCGAAGTGCAGGCGCCCGGGGGCGTCAAGCGCTACGAGATCGTGGCCGTCAGCTACCGCTGAAAACAGGACTCCGGCGCATGCGTGTGATCCGTCAGCAATTGCCCTGGTGGGCCGCCGCCCTCTGGTGGGGTAGCCTGACGACCATCGGTTTCCTGGTGGTGCCGCTGCTGTTCGCACATCTACCCGGCACCATGGCCGGTACGCTGGCGGCCAGGTTCTTTACGGCGCAGACCTGGGTCTCCGTGGCCTGTACCCTGCTGCTCTTGCTGGCCTCACGCCCGCAAGAGGGGGAGGAGGGCGCCCATCCCTTGCACGCCGCCCGGCTGCTCGTCATTGGGGGCCTGCTGCTGGCCCTGCTGGCGGAATTCGCAGTGGCGCCGCGCATCGTGGCGCGGGAGAACCTGGCGATCTGGCACCGTATCGGCAGTGCCATGTACTTCTTGCAGTGGGCGTGTGCCGCCCTGACTTTCTGGCGGCTCGGGAAACGTCAGGTCTGACTGCGTTTCTTGACGCTGGTCTGCTTGGGTTTGGCCCGCTTGACCTTGCCGCCGGATGTCAGGCGCTGGTTGCCCAGCACGCGCAGCACCTGGACCTCGGGGCGTTGACCGCCTCGTTTGCTGAACTTGAGGACCTTGACGTCGCGCGGGCCGGGCATGCGGTCCTCGTCCTCGGCGCGTTCTTTCTCCGGCTTGGGACGCCAGAGCACCAGCAGCTTGCCGATGTGCTGAATGGGGGCCGCGCCGAGCTCCTCGGCCAGGGTCTGGAAGATGGTTTCGCGTGCGGTGCGGTCGTCCGAGAAGACGCGCACCTTGATCAGGCCGTGGGCCTTGAGGGCCGCGTCGGTTTCCTTCTGGACGGCGGCCGTCAGGCCGTCGTTGCCGATCATCACGACGGGGTCGAGGTGATGGGCTTCGGCACGGAATTCCTTGCGTTCGGCAGGGGTGAGTTGTATCGCTGGCATGTCGTTATTATGTCCCCTGCCGGCGCGTCGCGCCTTGACTTTGCGATGCAAAGTTAGCCTGCGATGCAACCGGCGTAGCCGGTTGTCCCCCTGAAAGAGAAAATGAAAGTCAACACCAAGAGCAAGAAGGTCAACAAGGCCTGGCTCAACGACCACGTCAACGATACCTACGTCAAGCTGGCGCAGAAGGAAGGGTATCGGGCGCGGGCGGCCTACAAGCTCAAGGAAATCGACGAAACCCTGCGCCTGGTCAAACCCGGCCAGGTGGTGGTGGACCTGGGCTGCGCGCCCGGCGCCTGGAGCCAGTACCTGCGCCGTCGCATGGCGCCGGGTGGGGCGGCGGTGGGCGAGCTCAAGGGCAGCATCATCGGCCTGGACCTGCTGCCCATGGAACCCATCGAGGGCGTGCAGTACCTCCAGGGCGATTTTGGCGAGCCCGAGATGCTGGCCCGGCTGGAAGCGCTGCTGCAGGGCCGCCAGGCCGACGTGGTGGTCTCCGACATGGCACCCAATCTCTCGGGCGTGTCTTCGGTCGATGCGGCCCGGATGGAGCATCTGATCGAGCTGGCCATCGACTTCTGTCAGCACCATCTCAAGCCCCCGGGGGCCCTGGTGGCCAAGGTCTTCCACGGCCGTGGTTACGAAGAGATCATCCAGCGTTTCCGGGCGAATTTCCAGACCGTCAAGGCCATCAAACCCAAGGCCTCGCGCGACCGTTCATCAGAAACCTTTCTGGTCGGTCTGGGTCTGAAGCAGCAGCCTGCCGCCTGAGCAGGCCCGATCGCCGGGAAAGCCCGCATTTATGTGTGAAATCGGCGGCAAATCCCATGCAGAACCCATGGCTGTAGCCGACCATATCAATGGGGGCCAGGCTTGAAACGCCTAAAATGGCTACAAGCTATGTTTTTCCCTGGCATCCCTACTGGAGTTGCACTTGAATAATCAGTGGTTTTCTAAAGTGGCCGTCTGGCTGGTGATCGCGCTTGTGCTCTTCACGGTGTTCAAGCAGTTCGACACCCGCAGCGCTGGCGCGACCGGCACGCTGGGCTACTCCGACTTTCTGGAGGAAGTGCGCAGCAACCGCATCAAGAGCGCCCTGATCCAGGAAAGCCCGGGCGGCACCGAAATCCTGGCCACCACCACCGACGACCGCAAGGTGCGCACCACCGCCACCTACCTGGACCGCGGCCTGGTCGGCGACCTGATCAACAACGGCGTCAAGTTCGACGTCAAGCCGCGCGAGGAGGGCTCCCTGCTCATGACTCTGCTGGTCAGCTGGGGCCCCATGCTGCTGCTGATCGGCGTCTGGATCTACTTCATGCGCCAGATGCAGGGCGGCGGCAAGGGCGGCGCCTTCAGCTTCGGCAAGAGCAAGGCGCGCATGCTCGACGAGAACAACAACCAGGTCACCTTCGCCGACGTCGCGGGCTGCGATGAGGCCAAGGAAGAGGTCAAGGAAGTCGTGGACTTCCTCAAGGATCCGCAGAAATTCCAGAAGCTGGGCGGTCGTATTCCGCGCGGCCTGCTGCTGGTCGGCCCGCCAGGCACCGGCAAGACCCTGCTCGCCAAGGGCATTGCCGGCGAGGCCAAGGTGCCTTTCTTCAGCATCTCGGGTTCCGACTTCGTCGAAATGTTCGTCGGCGTGGGCGCGGCCCGCGTGCGCGACATGTTCGAGAACGCCAAGAAGAACGCGCCCTGCATCATCTTCATCGACGAAATCGACGCCGTCGGCCGCCAGCGTGGTGCCGGCCTGGGCGGCGGCAACGACGAGCGTGAGCAGACCCTGAACCAGATGCTGGTCGAGATGGACGGCTTCGAGACCAACCTGGGTGTCATCGTGGTGGCCGCCACCAACCGCCCGGACATCCTGGACGCCGCGCTGCTGCGCCCGGGCCGCTTCGACCGCCAGGTCTATGTGACGCTGCCCGACATCCGCGGCCGCGAGCAGATCCTCAACGTGCACATGCGCAAGGTGCCGATCGGCCAGGACGTCAACCCCAGCATCATCGCCCGCGGCACCCCCGGCATGTCCGGCGCCGATCTGGCCAACCTCTGCAACGAGGCCGCGCTGATGGCCGCCCGCCGCAATGCGCGCGTGGTCGAGATGCAGGATTTCGAGAAGGCCAAGGACAAGATCTTCATGGGCCCCGAGCGCAAGAGCATGGTCATGCCCGAGGAAGAGCGCCGTAACACGGCCTACCACGAATCCGGCCACGCGCTGATCGGCAAGCTTTTGCCGAAGTGCGATCCGGTGCACAAGGTCACCATCATTCCGCGCGGCCGCGCCCTGGGCGTGACCATGAGCCTGCCCGAGAAGGACCGCTACAGCTACGACCGCGACTACATGCTGAACCAGATCAGCATGCTCTTCGGTGGCCGTATCGCCGAGGAAGTGTTCATGCACCAGATGACCACGGGCGCTTCCAACGACTTCGAGCGCGCCACCAACCTGGCACGCGACATGGTCATGAAGTACGGCATGAGCGATGCGCTCGGCCCCATGGTCTATGCCGAGAACGAGGGCGAGGTCTTCCTGGGCCGTTCGGTGACCAAGACCACCAACATCAGCGAGCAGACCATGCAGAAGGTGGACGGCGAGGTGCGCCGCATCATCGACGAGCAGTATGCCCTGGCGCGCAAGCTCATCGAAGACAACTCCGACAAGATGCATGCCATGGCCAAGGCCCTGCTCGAATGGGAAACCATCGACACGGAACAGCTCGACGACATCATGGCCGGCAAGGTGCCCCGTCCCCCGAAGGACTGGACGCCGCGCACGCCGAATTCCGGCGGTGGCGATGCAGGGGGCACACCCGCGGTGAAGACCGATCCTTCGCCATCGGCCGCTTAGGTGGCATGACTGCCGCTTCCGCGGCAAGGACGGCCGCGCGTTGCGCTGGTCATGACAGAATGACGATTTTCATCACGGCGCCTAGTGCCGTCATGGCAACCACGTAGTGGTGCCGTCATTTCGTCATGTTCTGGCAGACCGCCCGTTACGCCATCGACCTGTCCAGGCCGCAGGTCATGGGCATCGTCAACATCACGCCGGATTCTTTTTCCGATGGCGGCAGCCATGCAACGACGCGTGCAGCCCTGGCGCATTGCGAGCAGCTGCTGAAAGACGGCGCCGACATCCTGGACCTCGGCGGCGAATCGACCCGCCCGGGCGCCGTGCCGGTGCCGCGGGACGAAGAGCTGGCGCGCGTGCTGCCCGTGCTGCGCGAGGCGCTCAAGCTCGGTGTGCCGGTATCGGTCGACACCTACAAGCCGCAGGTCATGCGGGCCGTGCTCGACCTGGGGGCCGACATCGTCAACGACATCTGGGCCCTGCGCTGGCAGGACGCGGCCGATCCCCTGGACGGCCGGCAGGTCGTGGCCCATCACCCGAATTGCGGCGTCTGCCTCATGCACATGCATGGCGAGCCGCTCACCATGCAGATCCGCCCCATGGAGGGCGAGATACTGCCGGCCGTGTCGGCTTTCCTGCAGCAGGCGGCGCAGGAGCTGTTATCCCTCGGGGTGGCCCGGGAGCGCATCGTGCTCGATCCCGGCATAGGTTTCGGCAAGACGGTGGCGCAGAACTTCTCGCTGCTGGCGCGCCAGCGCGAGCTGCTGGCGGCCGATTATCCTCTGCTGGCCGGCTGGTCGCGCAAGTCTTCTCTGGGCGCCGTGGCCGGCCCGCCGCCGGGCAGCACACCGCCGGCCGGCCAGAACGAGCGTCTGGCGCCCAGCATCGCGGCGGCGCTGCTGGCGGTGGAGCGGGGCGCGGCCATCGTGCGGGTGCACGATGTGCGGGAAACCGTGCAGGCGCTGAAGGTGCTGACAGCTATAAAATAAATAGCATCGATCAAAAAACGGAATTCAAGGGGACAGGTCCATGAGCAGGAAATACTTCGGCACCGACGGCATTCGCGGCACAGTGGGGCAGTCCCCCATCACGCCCGACTTCGTGCTGCGCCTGGCGCATGCGGTGGGCCGCGTGCTCAAGCGCACGGACGACAAGCCCGTGGTGCTGATCGGCAAGGACACCCGGATTTCCGGTTACATGCTGGAAAGCGCGCTGGAGTCGGGCTTCAACTCCGCTGGGGTGGAGGTGGTGCTGCTGGGTCCCCTGCCGACCCCCGGCGTGGCCTATCTCACGCGCGCGCAACGCGCCTCGCTGGGTGTGGTCATCAGCGCCAGCCACAACGCCTACCCGGACAACGGCATCAAGTTCTTCAGCGCCCAGGGCAGCAAGCTGCCCGATGCGTGGGAGCTGGCCGTGGAAGCCGCGGTGGACGAGCCGCCGGTCTGGGCGGACTCGGCCAGCCTGGGCCGCGCGCGCCGGCTCGATGATGCGGCCGGTCGTTACATCGAGTTCTGCAAAAGCACCTTCTCGACCGACCTGACGCTCAAGGGCCTGAAGATCGTCGTGGATGCCGCGCATGGTGCGGCCTACCAGATCGCCCCCAAGGTCTTTCACGAGCTGGGCGCCGAGGTGGTGGCGATCGGCTGCGCACCCGATGGCCTGAACATCAACCACGAGGTCGGAGCTACGCATACGGAAGCCCTGGTGGCAGCCGTCAAGGCCCACCAGGCCGACTACGGCGTGGCGCTCGACGGCGATGCCGACCGCCTGATGATGGTGGACGCCACGGGCCGCCTGTACAACGGCGATGAGCTGCTCTACCTGATGGTGGACGACCGGCTGGGCCGCGACGAGCACGTGCCCGGTGTCGTGGGCACGCTGATGACGAACATGGCGGTGGAGGTGGCGCTGAAAAAACGTGGTGTGCAGTTCGTGCGCGCCAAGGTCGGCGACCGCTATGTGCTGGAAGAACTGAACAGGCACAAGTGGTTGCTGGGCGGCGAAGGCTCGGGCCATCTGCTGGCGCTGGACAAGCAGACCACGGGGGACGGTCTGGTCTCGGCCTTGCAGGTGTTGCAGACCTGCGTGCGCAGCGGGCAGGACATGGCCCAGCTCCTGGCCGACGTCACATTGTTTCCGCAGACCCTCATCAATGTGCGTCTGCAGCCCGGCCAGGACTGGAAGGCCAATACGCGGCTGAGCGCCGAAACCAAGGCTGTCGAAGCGGAGCTGGGTCAGACAGGCCGTGTGCTCATCCGTCCCAGCGGCACCGAGCCCCTGGTGCGCGTGATGGTGGAAGCGCGTGATGCCGCGCAGGCCCGGGCCTGCGCCGAGCGGCTGGCCTCGACCCTCAAGCCCTGAGCTTCAGTCTGCAGGGCTGCGCAGGGCGTGGGCCAGCTGCAGGCCCAGCCAGGCCCCCAGGCATTGGGCGGCCACGAAAGCCGGGGCGCTGGACGGGGCGATGCCCGCAAAACTGTCGCTCAGCATACGACCCAGCACGGCGGCGGGGTTGGCAAACGAGGTGCTGGCCGTGAACCAGTAGGCTGCGCCGATGTAGCAGGCCACGAGCGCGGCGGCTTTGCCCGCGGGCGCGCGCAGGATCACGAACACCAGCCCGGCCGTGGCCACGGTCTCGGCCAGCCACAGGCCGACGCCCGTGCGCAGCTTGCTGCTGGTCTGCACGATCTCCAGGCCGAACATGGCGTGGGCCAGCCAGGCCCCGGCCACGGCCCCCAGCAACTGTGCGAGGATGACCTGGAGTGTGGCCAGCGTGCGCGGCCCGGCCAGCAGCGTGACCAGCGGGTTGAAATGCGCGCCGCTGACAGGCCCCAGTGTTTCGATCAGCACGTAAAGCGCAAAGACGGTGGCCAGCGTGTTCGCCAGCAGGGCCACGGCCATGTTCCCATCGGCCAGGCGCTCGGCCATGATGCCCGAGCCGATGACAGCACAGAGCAGCATCGCCGTGCCGATGAATTCGGCCAGCACCTTCTGCATGCCTGCGCTCATGTGCGTCCCAGTTCGCGCGCCGTGTGCTGGATCAGTTGCTGCGCCAGCTTGTCCTGGGGCAGGTTGACCAGCAGGTCCAGGCGGCGGCGGATGGACAGCAGGGTCTGGCGAAAGGCTTCGAGTTTCTGTTCCTGCGTGCCCTGCACTTCGGACGGGTCGGCGTAACCCCAGTGGGCGGTGGCCGGGTGGCCGGGCCAGATGGGGCAGACTTCGCCCGCGGCGTTGTCGCAGACCGTGATGATCAGGTCCATCCGCGGCGCGTTGGCGCCGGCGAATTCATCCCAGTTCTTGCTGCGCAGGCCCGAGGTGTCGATGCCGACAGCCTGCAGGACCTGGAGTCCCAGCGGGTTGGGCTGCTGGTTCTCACGCGGGCTGCTGCCGGCGGACCAGGCCTTGAAGCGGCCGCCGCCGATGTGGTTCAGCGTGGCTTCGGCCAGGATGCTGCGCGCCGAGTTATGCGTGCAGAGGAAGAGGACGTTCAGGGGCGTCTTGTGGTTCATGTCGGTTTTTCAGATGAGGAAACTGGGTTCAGCAGCAGGCCTTGGCGCCGTTGGCGATCTGGGCAGACGTCGGGGCGCAACAGCCGGCACTCGCCACCTTGATGTCCTTCTTCGCTGCGCAGCAGGCGCCGGTTGCCGGGCTGGCCTGGTCTTTCTGCTTGAAGACGGGGATGTTGTCCAGGGTGTGGAACTGCTCCCAGGCGATGCCCTGCGGGTCGGTCAACCAGTACTTCTCGCTGCGCGCGTAGCAGCAGCTGGTCTCGCCCTCATCAAGCAGGGCCATGTCGGCGTCGGTGGCCTGGGCCTTGAGGGTCTGCAGATCTTCGCTGGACTCGACCTGGATACCCAGGTGATCGACGCCCGGCCGGTCGCCACGCGTTGAGATGGCGAAGTTCACAGGCGGGTCCTGCAGCATCCACTTGGCGTAATCGCTTTCGGTGCGTGCCGGCGTCTGCCCGAACATGGCCGAATAGAAGGCGATGTTTTTCGTGAGGTTTTCGACATGAAGGTGGACGTGGAAGCGTTTCATGGTGGACTCCGGAGGTGAGGGAAAAGGCCTCAGCAGCTGGCGCAGGCGGTCTTGCGGCTCTTGCCGGGGCTGAGTTCGCAGGCGGCGCCCTGGCAGCAGTGCTCGGTCAGGTAGCCCAGCAGGGCGTCCATCTGGGCGAAGTTGGCGCGGTAGACCAGGCGCCGGCCATCGGGTTCGCTGCCGGCCAGGCCCGCATGCACCAGTTCCTTGAGGTGGAAGGAGAGGGCGCTGGGGCTGATGCCCAGTTGCTCGGCCAGCACACCCGGTGTCAGGCCTTCGGGGCCGGCCGTTACCAGCGCGCGGAAGGCGCGCAGGCGCTGGGCCTGGGCCAGCGCGGCCAGCGAACGCAGAACCTCGATTTCGGTGGTTTTGGTTTTTCTCATGTTTCAATAATACTTGAAATATTGAAAAATAGAAGGCCCCTCCAAACCTGGAGGATCGATGTCATGCATTTGTCATGACGCAGCCATGGAGGCGTCATGAAGGCTGAGCACACTGACATGCATGAACGCAGCCGCAAGCTTCAACTCCCACGAGTCCGGTGACCTCGGGCCCGGACCGGCCATGGGCATGGAGGTTGGCCGCCTGCGGGATGCCGGCTGCTTGCCTGCTTTCCAGGGCGACGAGGGGCTGTGGCAGCCCGGGCGCACCCAGCTGCTGCATCGGTGGACGCTGAGCCCCGGGCAGCGCGCCGCCGGCCTGCTGTTCCAGCCGCTGGGCGGCAGCCCCCGTCACGGGGTGCTGGCCCTGTTCGTGGACCAGGGTGAACTGCATGGTGCCATCGAGATCCTGGAGCGCCAGGGATGCTGGCTGGTCGTGCCCGACGACCTGCGCGCGCGCACGCTGGCCGTGGCAGCGCTGGCCCGCGCCGGGGGGCGGACCTCCCTGCGGTCCAGCATCGTGGGCACGCCGGACCGGCGCTTCATCTTCTTCAACACCCAGGGTGACGGCGCTACGGCCACCCTGGTCGAACGGCGCCGCGATGGAGGCGCCGTCGTCACCTGACCTCTTGCGAGCCCCGCCGAGCCGGGGCTTTTTTACAAGCCAACCCGATCCACCGACATCAAAAAAGGAGAGAAAAAATGAAAGAACTGCCGAACCCCACCTTCCCGCTCTCACCCGTTGCCATGCCTCGGGGGTCACTTCACCGCCCTGATCAGTCTGTCCCTGCGCAAGAGCGCGGCGGTTTTGAGGTTTCCTGGGCGCGCCACCTCGATGAAGTCCGTGCGGCGCAGCGCCTGAGGCACGACATTTTCGTCGGCGAGATGGGCGCGCGCCTGTCCACCACGGTGCCCGGTCACGACGTGGATCTGTTCGATGACTACTGCGAGCATCTTCTGGTGCGCGACCAGGAAACGCAGCAGGTCATCGGCACCTACCGCGTGCTCACGCCCGAGCAGGCGCAGCGCATCGGCAGCACCTACAGCGAGCTGGAGTTCGACCTCACGCGTCTGCGCGCCCTGCGCGAGCGCATGGTGGAACTGGGCCGCAGCTGCGTGCACCCCGATTTCCGCCACGGCGGCGTCATCATGGCCCTGTGGGGCGCTCTGACCGAGTTCATGGTGCGCAACAAGCTCGACACCATGATCGGCTGCGCCAGCATCCCCATGCTGCACAACGGTATGGTCCGTGGCGACGTGGCGGCCAGCATCTGGCGCCAGGTGCGCGAGACCCACATGGCGCCCATCGAGCACCAGGTCTGGCCGCGCCTGCCGCTGCCGGTCGACGAGCTCGACAGCAGCCTGGACGTCGAGCCGCCGGCCCTGATCAAGGGTTACCTGCGCCTGGGCGCCAAGGTGCTCGGCGCCCCGGCCTGGGACCCTGACTTCAACAGCGCGGACCTGCCCATGCTGATGCGCATCAGCGATCTGCCGGCGCGTTACCGCAAACACTTCTTCGGCGCCTGATGAAGAGCGCGCTCGAACACCGCAGCAGCTGGCTGGGGC
This sequence comes from Curvibacter fontanus, assembly GCF_054780335.1. Taxonomy (NCBI): domain Bacteria; kingdom Pseudomonadati; phylum Pseudomonadota; class Betaproteobacteria; order Burkholderiales; family Comamonadaceae; genus Curvibacter; species Curvibacter fontanus. Next base: position 67,519 of record NZ_BAAGWN010000044.1, on the reverse strand, counting down.
AGGCCATGGCGCGCCAGGGACATGACGACGATCATGAGGACGACAAGGGCGGCGGCAAGCGCTACCGCGCGGTCTTCATCTCGGACCTGCACCTGGGCACACCCGGCTGCCGCGCGGAGGACCTGCTGGACTTCCTCAAGGCCAGCTCCAGCGAGCACCTCTACCTGGTGGGCGACATCATCGACGGCTGGCAGCTGCGCCGGCGCTGGTACTGGCCGCAGGCCCACAACGACGTGGTGCAGAAGCTGCTGCGCCGCGCGCGCAAGGGCTGCCGCGTGGTCTTCGTGCCGGGCAACCACGACGAGTTCGCGCGGGGTTTCATCGGCCACCAGTTCGGCGGCATCGAGGTGGTGGAGGACGCCGTCCACGTCACGGCCGACGGCAAGCGCCTGTGGGTCACCCATGGCGACTATTTCGACGGCGTGATCCAGTGCGCCAAGTGGCTGGCCTATGTGGGTGACAATCTCTACGAGTTCACGCTCAAGCTCAACCGCTACCTCAACCACCTGCGCGCCAAGTTCGGCCTGCCCTACTGGTCGCTCTCGGCCTACCTGAAGCAGAAGGTCAAGAAGGCGGTCAACTTCATCAGCGACTTCGAGCAGGCCGTGGCGCACGAGGCGCGCAAACGCGGCCACCAGGGCGTGGTCTGCGGCCACATCCACCACGCCGAGATCCGCGAGATCGAAGGCATCCTCTATTGCAACGACGGCGACTGGGTCGAAAGCCTGACCGCCCTGGTCGAGCACCACGACGGCCGGCTCGAACTCGTGCATTGGGGCGACACGTCCCCGGGCCAGGCCTTGCAGGCTGCCGTGCGCGCCGCCGCCGCATGAAGATCGCGCTCGTCACCGACGCCTGGGAGCCTCAGGTCAATGGCGTGGTGACCACGCTGGTGGAACTGGTGCGCGAAGTTCTCAAGGCCGGGCACGAGATCGACGTGATCCACCCCGGCCAGTTCCGCACGCGCCCCTGCCCGGGGTATGCCGGCATCGACCTGGCGGTGCGGCCGCGCAAGGCGCTGAGCCAGCGCCTGGACGCGCTGGCGCCCCAGGCCATCCACATCGCCACCGAAGGCCCGCTGGGCTGGGCGGCGCGGTCTTATTGCCTCAGGCACGGCCTGGCCTTCACCACGGCCTATCACACCCGTTTCCCGGAAATCCTGCGGGCCGCGCTGCACCTGCCCCTCGTCCTGGGCTATGCCCTGTTTCGCCACTTCCATCGGCCGTCCTCGGGCGTGCTGGTGCCCACCCAGGGCGTGCTGAACCTGCTGCAGCAGCGCGGCTTTCGCAATCTGCGTCCGTGGACCCATGGTGTGGACCTGAGCCTCTTCCCCTACCAGGACAAGGTGCGCCTGCACCCCCAACTGCAGGATCTGCCCCGTCCCGTGTCGCTCTTCGTCGGCCGGGTCTCCTATGAAAAGAACATCGAGGCCTTCCTGAAGCTTTCCGTGCCCGGCAGCAAGATCGTCTGTGGCGTCGGCCCGCTGGAGGCCACGCTCAAGGAACGCTACCCGGGCGTGCGCTGGCTGGGCATCCTGCCGCGGGCCGAACTGGCGCAGGTCTATGGGGCGGCCGATGTGTTCGTCATGCCCAGCCGTTCCGAGACCTTCGGTCTGGTCATGCTGGAGGCCATGGCCTGCGGCACGCCGGTGGCGGCCTATCCGGTGGACGGCCCGCTGGAGGTGCTGGGCCAGCACCAGGGCCGGGCCCAGGGCGGGGTGCTGGCCGAGGACCTGGCGCAGGCCTGGTACCGCGTCCAGGCCGTGCCGCGCCATGCCGCCCGCCAGCGGGCCGAGATGTTCAGCTGGGAGCAGGCCGGCCGGCAGTTCCTGGCCCATCTGGTCCCGGCACGCAAGCCGCAAGCCACAAGCTTGTCGTCGGGTGAGGTTGTCACAACTTTGTCATCAAGGTTGTAAACAATTTGTCATGATCTTGCAACCTTACAGCCTGGACCCCACCGTGTCTGCCGAGAGCGTCTACCCGAGCACCGTTCCGGCGTTGCTGGACCGCGACCAGAGCATCCTGGCCTTCAACGAGCGGGTCTTTGACTGGGCCGGCCGGCCGGACGTGCCCCTGCTGGAACGCCTGCGTTACCTGTGCATCGTCTCGTCCAATCTCGATGAATTTTTCGAGGTCCGCGCCGAGCCGCACCTGAGCGCCAAACAGGGCCAGGGGCAGGGCGCCTACACCGCCGCCTCCTTCGACGCCCTGTCGGTGGCTATCCATAGCCTGGTGGAACGCCAGTACACCCTGTACAACGAGGGATTGATGCCGGCTTTCGAGCAGCAGGGCATCAAGATCATTTCGCACGGCGAGCGCAACACCGCGCAGCGGCGCTGGGTCAAGCATCACTTCGAGCAGGAGGTGCGGCCCCTGCTGATCCCGGTGGGGCTCGACCCCTCCCATCCCTTTCCGCAGGTGGCCAACAAGTCGCTCAACTTCATCGTGCGCCTGGGCGGGCACGACGCCTTCGGGCGCGAGAACGACATCGCCATCGTCAAGGTGCCCCGCGCCCTGCCACGCCTGATTCGCCTGCCCGAGACCCTGTGTGGCAAGCGCCGTCTTTTCGTCTCGCTCTCCAGCGTGATCCGCGCGCACCTGGCCGAACTGTTTCCGGGGCGCGAGATGAGCCAGTTCTCGCAGTTCCGCGTCACACGCCATTCGGACCTCGCGGTGGACGAGGACGATGTCAGGAACCTGCGCACCGCGCTGCGCCAGGGCCTGCAGCATCGCCACTACGGCCAGGCCGTGCGCCTGGAGGTCTCGGCCGGTTGTTCCGAGCACCTGGCCGGTTTCCTGCTGCGCCAGTTCGAATTGCCCGAGGGCTCGCTCTACCGCGTGCACGGCCCGGTCAACCTGGTGCGTCTGGGCCAGCTCGTTGATCTGGTGGACGAGCCGCGCCTGCGTTTCTCCTCCTACAAACCCTCCTACCCCGGCCAGCTCGTGCCCGGCCAGTCCATCTTCGAGCAACTCAAGCGCGGCGACGTGCTGATCCACCAGCCCTATGAAAGCTTCGACGGCGTGCTCGATTTCCTGCGCGAGGCCATCAATGACCCGAAGGTCCTGGCCATCAAGCAGACGATCTACCGCACCGGCGCCCATTCCGTGCTCATGGACCTGCTGCGCGAGGCCGTGCGCCGCGGCAAGGAGGTGACCGTGGTGCTGGAGCTCAAGGCGCGTTTTGACGAAGAGGTCAACATCAACTGGGCCGAGCAGCTCGAATCCATCGGCGTGCAGGTGCTCTACGGTGTCGTCGGCCTCAAGACCCACGCCAAGATGATGCTGGTCACGCGGCGCGAGGGCCGGCACTTCCGCCGCTACGCCCACCTGTCCACCGGCAACTACAACCCGGTGACGGCGCGTTTCTACACCGACCTCAGCCACCTCACGGCCGACGTGGCGCTGACCGCCGACATCGAGCACGTCTTTGTCCATCTGGCCGGCCAGAGCCGCCTGCCGCGCCTCAAGCACCTCTGGGTGGCGCCCTTCCAGCTGCACCGCAAGCTGCTGGAGAAGATCGAAAGCCTGGGAGCCGCCGCGGCGGCCGGCCAGCCGGCGCGCCTGGTCGCCAAGATGAACGCCCTGACCGACGAGGCCCTGATCCGCGCCCTCATCGCCGCCAGTCGCCAGGGCGTGAAGATCGATCTCATCGTGCGCGGCGCCTGCATGCTGCCCGCACAACTGCCGAGGCAGACCCACAACATCCGCGTGCGTTCGATCATCGGCCGTTTTCTGGAACATGCACGGGTCTTCTATTTCCGCGCCGGCGAGGCCGAAGAGCTTTACCTGTCCAGCGCCGACTGGATGAACCGCAATATGCTGCGTCGGGTCGAGCTGGCCTGGCCGGTGCTGGACCCGCAACTGCGCCAGCGCATCGTCGACGAATGCCTGGTCGCGGCCATGGGCGACAGCCAGGGCAGCTGGGAGCTGCGGCCCGACGGGCGTTATGCACGCGTGACACCTGACGCCGGCCGGCCGGTGCTCAGCGCCCAGGATGCCCTCATGGCGCGCTACGCGCTGCGCGAGATCCACTGAGATGGACCTGCTGCTGTGGCGTCACGCGGAAGCGCACGAGGCCCAGCCGGGTGGGGATGATCTTGCGCGGGCGCTGACCCCGCGCGGCGAGAAACAGGCGGCCCGCATGGGCGCCTGGCTGGACCGCCAGCTGCCCGAAGGCGCGCGCATCCTGGCCAGCCCGGCGCGCCGCACCGAACAGACCGCCATGGCGCTGGGGCGCAAGTACAAGCTGCGTGAGGAACTCGGGCCGGACGCCACCGTGGAGCAGCTGCTGCAGGCCGTGCAGTGGCCCGAGGGTCGTGGTGTCATCGTGGTGATCGGCCACCAGCCCGTGCTGGGGCAGACCATCGCACGCCTGCTGGCCATCCACGGCAGCGAATGCAGCGTGAAAAAGGGCGCCGTCTGGTGGCTGCGCCATCGCCTGCGCGACGGCGCTTCACAAACCACCCTGGTCTCGGTGCAATCGCCCGACGTCTTGTAGGGCGGCTCAGCCCCTCTTGGGCCGGCCGGTCTTGATCGAGGGCACCGCCTTGAGCGCGGCCAGCAGGCTCTTGTCGCTCATGCCTGCCAGCGCCTTGATGCCCGCGCGCAGAAGCTCGCTCTTCTTGGCCGGCTGTTCGAGCTTGGCGCAGCGCTGCTTGAGCTCGGCTAGCGCGCCGTATTCGTCCTTGGGGATGGTGAAGCTGTCGCGTACCAGCTTGGGTTTCTTGACCTTGGCTGTCTTCGCCGTTCGGATCGGTTTCTTGCCGGCTTTGGCGGCTGCCTGGGCCGCGGGTTTGCGGGTGGTCGTTTTCTTGGAGGCTGGCCGGACGCGTTTGGCAGCAGGGCGGGCGGTGGCGGACGTGGCGTTTTCTTCCATGGACAGGTACCGATGAGATTGGGAGCAAACAGTTTATATAGTTTAAAGATTCATCGCAATCGCGGCCCATCAGCGTGACTTTTGTGTGTCATGAGGGTGAAATCATTCGGTCATCAGCCTGTCATTCTGCCGCTGCACATTAGCTGCTTGACTGTCGTTGGGACTTCGGTCCCTGGAATGGAATGCTGGAAACCCTGCTCGATGAACCGGAGGATGTGAGCGCTCCGGAACGTCCACCAATGATCGACCATGTCCGCCTGTTCGCCGCCGAATTCTGGCCTGCCCTGAGCGGCCGGGACGGTCCGTTGGCGCGCCTGATGCGCGCCGATGCCCTGTATCCGGTGTTCCAGCCCATTGTCGATCTCAAGTCGGCCGGCGTGTACGCGCACGAGGCGCTGATCCGCGGCCCGCAAGGCAGCGCCCTGCAGTCGGCCGACGCCCTGCTGTCTGCCGCGCAGGCCGAAGGCCTGCTCTATGAGCTGGAGCTGTTCTGCATCTATGTCGCGCTGCGCCAGTGGGGCCTGCAGCGTCAGCCGGGACGCCTGTTTCTGAACATCAGCGCCCATGCCCTGGAGCGGCTCGTCGCCGTGGGTGGCACGCAGACGCTGGCGCGGGCCATGCGGGGGCTGGCCGTGTCGCCGCGCATGATCGTGCTCGAGATCACCGAGCACGAACGGGTGCACGACATGGACGGTCTGGTCGAGGTGGCCCGAGCCCTGCACGCCGTCGGCCTGTCGCTGGCGCTGGACGATTTTGGTGATGGCCGCTCCAGTCTGCGCCTGTGGTCGCAGGTGCGGCCCGACATCGTCAAGATCGACAAGTACTTCAGCCGCGACATCAGCAGCAGCGCCGACAAGCTCAAGACTCTGCAGGCCCTGCTGCAGATTGCCGATGTCTTCGGCACGGCACTGGTGGCGGAGGGCATCGAGAACGAGGCCGACCTGCGTGTCATCCGTGACCTGGGCATCGCCTACGGCCAGGGTTATTTCATGGGCCGGCCCGACACGGACGCGCAGCCGGATATCCTGGCCGCTGCGTACGGCGTGCTGCACGACACGCGGGTAGCGGTGATGCCCGAGCAGCGTTATGTGGTTCGCATGGGGCAACTGCGCCATCTGTCCCTCATCTACGCGCCCGCCGTCAGCCGCAACGCCAACAACGACGAGGTGGCGGCCATCTTCCAGGCCCATCCAGATCTGCATGCGGTGGCCGTGGTGAACGAAGAGCAGCCGCAGGCCATCATCAATCGCCAGCAGTTCATGGACCACTACGCCACCCTGTATTTCAGGGAGATCTATGGCAAGAAGCCCTGTCTGCTGCACGCCAACCAGCAGCCACGTCTGATCGAGCGCAGCCATGACATCGAGGAACTGATCGGCATCCTGACCTCGCAGGATCAGCGTTATCTCAGTGACGGTTTCATCGTCACCGAGAACGGGCGTTACGTCGGCCTGGGAACGGGCGAGCAGTTGGTGCGCTCGGTCACCGAGCTGCGCCTGGAGGCGGCCCGCCACGCCAATCCCTTGACTTCCCTGCCGGGCAATATCCCGATCAGCCTGCACATCAAGCGCCTGATCGAGAGCCGGGGCGAGTTCGTAGCCTGCTACATCGACATGAACAATTTCAAGCCCTTCAACGACCAGTACGGTTACTGGCGGGGCGACGACATGATCCGCCTGCTGGCGCGTCTGGCCGTGTTCCACAGCGATGCGCAGAAGGATTTTGTCGGCCATGTGGGCGGAGACGATTTCCTGATCCTGTTCCAGAGCAGCGACTGGGCGCCGCGCTGCGAGCGCATCATTGCCGAGTTCGCCGGGCAGGCGCGCGAACTCTTCGACGAGGCGGCTCGCCAGTGCGGCGGCATCCATGCCGAAGACCGCCATGGTGTCATGCGTTTTTTCCCCTGCACCACGGTCTCCATCGGCGCGGTGCAGGTCGGCAGCCAGGCCTACCGCGACGCGGAGGAGGTCGCCACCCAGGCCGCACTCGCCAAACGCGAGGCCAAGCTCTCGGGCAGCGGTCTCTTCATCATGCCGCGGCGCGCGGCGATGACGACCTGAGCCCAGCGGCGCGCCTGCAGGCTGCGCCATCGGTCACCGATTGTTCATGCCAGGGACATGTCTCAGTCATATGACGCTTCCATGATCACCGCCATATCTACAGCGAGGTGAACATGAAAGTCTCAGTGATCGGTGCGGGGTATGTGGGCCTGGTGACGGCGACCTGTCTGGCCGAGATGGGCCATGAGGTCATCTGCATGGACAGCGACGCCCTGCGCGTGGAGCTGCTGCGCTCGGGCGTGGTGCCCATCTACGAGCCGGGCCTGGACACCATGATCCAGCGCAACACCCAGGACCAGCGGCTGTTTTTCACCACCCGTTTGCAGGACACGCTGGAGGCCGCAGAGGTGCTGTTCATCGCGGTCGGCACGCCGCCCAAGGAAGACGGTTCGGCCGATCTGGCCCATGTGCTGGCGGTGGCGCGCCAGGTGGGCCAGGCCATGACCAAACCCCTGGTCATCGTCAACAAGTCCACCGTGCCCGTGGGCACGGCCGAGCGGGTCGAGGCGGTGGTGAGCGCGGCCCTGCAGGAGCGGGATCGGTCCGCGCTGCCATTCGCGGTGATCTCCAACCCGGAGTTTCTCAAGGAGGGCGCGGCCATCGACGACTTCATGCGCCCGGACCGCATCGTGATCGGCCTGCCGGCCGGCGCCACGGGCGACCTGGCGCGCACCGCCATGACACGGCTCTACGCCACGCTCAACCGGCACCATGAGCGCACCGTCTGGATGGATGTGCGCAGCGCCGAGCTCACCAAGTACGCGGCCAACGCCATGCTGGCCACGCGCATCTCCTTCATGAACGAGATGGCCAACCTGGCCGACCTCGTGGGCGCCGACGTGGACGCGATCCGCCGCGGCATCGGCAGCGACAGCCGCATCGGTCCGAGTTTCCTCTACGCGGGCACGGGCTACGGTGGCAGTTGCTTCCCCAAGGACACCCGCGCGCTGATGCAAACCGCGCAGTTGCACGGCAGCCAGATGCATCTGGTCGAGGCCACGGAACGCGTCAACCAGGCGCAGCGCCAGGTGCTGGCGCGCCGTGTCATGGCGCATTTCGGCGCCGATCTGAGCGGGCGCCGTTTTGCCCTCTGGGGTCTGGCTTTCAAGCCGCAGACCGACGACATGCGTGAGGCGCCCAGCCGCCTGCTGATCCGCCAACTGCTGCTGCGCGGCGCCGAGATCCAGGCCCATGACCCGGTGGCCATGGAAGCGGCCCAGCGTGTGCTGGTCGAGGACCTGGCCGACATCGACCCCGGCCTGTCACGCGTGCGTTTCATGGCCGACGCCAACGCAGCCCTGGAGGGCGCGGACGCGCTGCTGGTCGTGACCGAATGGAAGCAGTTTCACAACCCGGATTTCGAGCTGATCCGCGACACGCTGCGCCAGCCGCTCATCCTGGACGGCCGCAATCTCTACGACCCGCAGCAGCTGCAGACTCTGGGCCTGGCCTACCAGGGTGTGGGCCGGCGCAATGCCCTGGCCGAGCAGGCCATGGCGGGTGCGGTCGGCATGGAGAGCCTGGCGCGGTCGGCTACGCCGGCCCGCGCGATGGTGCATGCTTAGTGTCTAGGGATTTGCCGCGCGGTTTCGGGTGGCTCATGGCCACCCAGTTTCTTTCCGCACTGGCCGACAACGCGCTGCTCATCGTCGCCATTGCGCACCTGCAGGTGCTGGGCGCGCCCCTGTGGTGGGCGCCTCTGCTCAAGTTCAGCTTCACGCTGTCCTATGTCTTCCTCGCGCCCTTCATCGGCGCGCTGGCCGACGCGGTGTGCAAGCGCCGTCTGATGGCCTGGATGAACGGGCTCAAGCTGCTGGGCGCGCTGGCGCTGCTGGCCGGTGTGCATCCCATGCTGGCTTTTGCCCTGGTGGGTCTCGGGGCCTCGGCCTACGCGCCGGCCAAGTACGGCCTGCTGACCGAAAGCGTGCCGCCGGCTGCGCTGGTGGCGGCCAATGGCTGGGTCGAGTCGGCCGTGGTGCTCTCGGTCTTGCTGGGCACGGTGCTGGGCGGCCTGCTGGTGGCGCCGCTGTGGCTGCAGTCGCCGGCAGTGTCCTGGGCCGGTGGGCTGTGGCCGCTCTCGGCCGGTGCGTCCACACCCGCGCTCAATGTCTCCTTGTCTATCGTGATCGCGCTCTACAGCCTCTCGGCCCTGTGCAATCTGCGTATCGTGCCCAGCGGCGTGTCTTATCCGGTGCGCGGGCGGGGTCCGATGCAGATGCTGGCCGATTTCCGGCATGCCAATGCCTTGCTCTGGCGGGATCGCAGCGGCGGTCTCTCGCTGACCGTGACCACGGTGTTCTGGGGCCTGGGCGCCATGCTGCAGTTCGCCGTGCTGCTGTGGGCCGTGCAGGCGCTGGGTCTGGGCCTGGACCAGGCCGCCTATCTGCAGGGCGTCGTGGCCATGGGCGTGGTGGGCGGGGCCGTGCTCGTGGCCAGCCGCCTGCGCCTGCGCCACGCCACGGCGGTCCTGCCGCTGGGTCAGCTCATGGGCACCTTCATGGTGAGCGCGCTCTTCATCTCCGACTGGCGCGCTGCCGTGCCCGTGCTGCTCGCTGTAGGGGCGTTGGGCGGCATGATGGTGGTGCCCATGAACGCGCTGCTGCAGCACCGCGGCCATCGCCTGCTGACGGCGGGTCAGTCCATCGCGGTGCAGGGCTTCAACGAGAACCTCAGCATCCTGGTGCTGCTGGGTCTCTACGCGGGGCTGATCGCCCTGGAGCTGCCGGCGCAACGGGTCATGGCGCTGGCCGGCCTGGGTCTGATCCTGTTCATCGGCAGCACACTCTGTCGCCGGCGCCGCCGGGCCGGACTGAAAGCCCTGTCAGGCCATCTGTTGCGGCGCGATTGAGAGGCGGGCGCCGTTGGCCACATGGCCGTCGGCGATGGCCAGTTTCATCACGCTTTCGATCTGCGCCACGATGCCCGGCCAGTCGCGCAGCCGGGCGGCCCCGCGCGCGGCGGAACGCAGGCGCTGGCGCAGCCCGTCGTCCTGCGCCAGCTCGACCAGCTGGCGCACGAAGGACTCGCTGTCGTCCATGGGCGCCAGCAGGCCGGTCTGTCCGGGCGCGATGTTTTCCGCGGCGGCGGCGTAGTCGTAGGCCAGAACGGCCAGGCCGCTGGCCATGGCTTCCAGCACCACATTGCCGAAGGTCTCGGTCTGGCTGGGGAAACCGAAGATGTCCGAGCTCGCGTAGTGCCTTGCCAGTTCCGCGCGGCCGAGCTGGCCCGTGAAGATGGCGTCGGGGGCCAGGGCCTGCAGTTCGGCCCGCATGGGGCCGTCACCCACCAGCACCAGTTTCAGGTCCGGCCGCACCAGCCGGGCCTGGGCGTAGGCGCGCACCAGCAGGGGCAGGCTTTTTTCCTTGGCCAGGCGTCCCACGCAGAGCAGCACCGGGGTGTCGGGCGCTGCGCCCCAGCCGGCGCGCAGTGCCTCGTTGCGCAGGGTCGGGTCGAAGATGCCGGTGTCCACACCACGCGCCACCACCTGCAGGCGTTCGAAGCCGGCCTGGGCCAGGCGCTCGGCCAGTTCGCGCGTGGGCACCATGGTGCTCAGGGTCTGGTTGTGAAAGCGGCGCAGGTAGGCCATGATGGGCTTGCTGAGCCAGCCCATGCCGTAGTGGCTGCTGTAGGCATGGAAGTTGGTGCGGAAGTCCGAGGTGAGGGGGATGCGCAGCTTGCGCGCCACACGCAGCGCCGACCAGCCCAGCGGCCCTTCGGTGGCGATATGGATCAGGTCGGGGCGCTGCAGTGTCCACAGCGGCTCCAGCTGGCGGCGCGAGGGCAGGCCCAGCTGCAGGTGCGGGTAACGCGGGATGGGCATGCCGCGCATCAGCACATCGTCGGGGACCCCGGGCGCGGCCTGTGTGGCTTCGCTGGCCTGGCGCGGGCGCACCAGCTGCACCTGGTGGCCGCGCTCGCGCAGGCCTTCGACCACGCGCTGCAGCGTGAGCGCCACGCCGTTGATCTCGGGCGGGTAGGTCTCGGTGACGACGGCGATGCGCAGATGGGTCTGCGCCGGCGGCAGGTCTTCGACCAGGATGTCAGTGGTGTCGGGTTTCATGCCGCCATCTTGGCGCGCGCATATCTCAGCTCTGTGACAGCGCTGTGCCCCGTGTCCTTGGTGCGCATGAATTTTTGATGACAGGGCACGCGCTGTCATCGACCTTTCATGAAGCGGGCCGAGCATGCGCCCAGGGCGTGGCCTCTCCGCGCCCAGCATCTTCGAAACAAGGAGCCTCCGTGAGCCAATTCCTGCAAGCCCTGAAGGTCCAGCGCTGGGACGACCACCGCTACTACCATCACAGCCGCATCAACCAGTCCCTGCACCTGTTGAGTGCCATCTCCTTCCTCGTGGCCTATGCCTTCCTCTTCATCCAGCCGCCGGTGGCCGCGCTCATCGCCTGGTTGATTTCCATGGTCTCGCGCCAGTCCGGCCACTTCTTCTTCGAACCCAAGGGCTATGACGAGGTGAACCACGCCACGCACGCGTACAAGGAAGAGATCAAGGTGGGCTACAACCTGCAGCGCAAGGTGGTGCTCATGGCCGTCTGGGCCGGCCTGCCCGTGGCGCTGTGGCTGCAGCCCGGTTTCTTCGGCTTGCTGGAGCCGCACACCCAACCCAGCGGCTTCGTGCTCAACGTGGGCTGGCTCTGGCTCTGGCTGGGCGTGGGTGGCCTGGTCTTCCGCGTGCTGCAGCTGTTCTGGCAGCAGAACCTGCAGACCGGCATCGTCTGGGCCACCAAGATCGTCACCGACCCCTTCCACGACATCCTGCTTTACTGGAAGGCGCCGCTGTACCTGCTGCGGGGCGAGCTGATCGCGGCCCCCGAGCATCTGAACGAAGAACGCGTCGCGCATGAGGCCGAACTGGCCCGCCAGCAGGCCTGAGTTCCCATCCGTTCGTCCTGAGGAAAGTGCCGTTCGGGCTGAGCTTGTCGAAGCCCTGGCGCGCGAGCCCTTCGACCCTTCGACAAGCTCAGGACAGGCGGGCTCAGGGCGAACGGTGTACCAGGGGCTTCACCGGTGTTTGACGAGCTGCCCCAGCATCTCCCGCAGCAGCCCGCGCTTGATGGACTTGTTCGTCAGACCCGGCGCCTGCCACCACCAGCCGTCGCGCCGCATCTGCAGGCCGGCCTGCACACAACGCTCCAGCATGTCTTCGAAGTCGGCGTCCGTGAAGTTCAGGCTGAAGATGAAACGGCCCGTGCCCACCCAGCTCAGGGCCAGACCATGATCACGCAGGTAGTACTGCAGCATCCAGTTGTAGCGCGAGGGGCGCGTATAGCTCAGCGTCCACACGCTGCTCATGTTCGCCGCTGCCAGCGGCAGGTCCTCGGCGCGCATGCGGGCGTTGAAGCGCTCGCGCCGCGTGTCCCAGGTGGCGTCCAGGTCGCGGTAGAGTCCGCTGATCTCGGGCGTTTCCAACCTGCGCAGGAACTCGTTCATCGCACCCATCACATAGGGGTGGGCGTTGAAGGTGCCGCGCGCGAAGCAGATGTCGGCCGGCCTGTCCTCGCGGAAGCGCTGCATCAGCTCCTTTTTGCCGCAGACCACGCCCACGGGCAGGCCGCCGCCCAGCGTCTTGCCGTAGGTGACCAGATCGGCCTTGACGCCGAAGTATTCCTGCGCGCCGGCTGCTGCCAGGCGGAAACCCAGAAACACCTCGTCGAAGATCAGCACGATGCCGCGCTCGGTGCAGACCTCGCGCACCTGCTGCAGCCAGCGTGTGTAGGCCGCGCGGTCGTAGCCCGCGCTGCGGCTGCTGTCGAGCAGCGTGGAGTCGCCCGGTGCGTTCTTGTTGGGGTGCAGGGCCTGCAGCGGGTTGATCAGCACGCAGGCGATGTCGCGGCGCGTGCGCAGCACCTTGAGGCTGGCTTCGTGCATGTCGCGCAGGGTGTAGGTCTCGCGCGGGGGCAGGGGGTTGCCCGGGCCGGGCTGCACGTCTTCCCACCAGCCGTGGTAGGCGCCGCAGAAGCGCACCAGGTGGCGCTTGCCCGTGTGGTAACGCGCCAGGCGCACGGCCTGCATCACGGCCTCGGTGCCGCTCATGTGGAAGGACACGGCGTCCAGGCCGCTGATCTGCTGCAGCCGCGCCACGTTGTCGGCCACGCAGGGGTGGTAGGCGCCGAGCACGGGGCCCAGGTCCTGCGCTATTGCGCAGCCCGCCGCGATGCAGGACTTGTAGAAGTCCATGCCCATCACGTTCACGCCGTAGGAGCCGGTGAGGTCGATGTAGCGCTTGCCGTCCAGGTCCGTCACGCTCACGCCTTCGCTGGACTGCACAAAGCCGCCCACCTGCAGGTGCTGGCGCAGGTAAGGGCTGAACTGGTAGGGCACACGGTAGGCGCCGGTGAAACGCAGGTCCGGCAAGCCTTCGCGGGCTTCCTGGGTCAGCGCGATCGACAAGGGCGCCTTGCCCTGCAGCCGGCCGGCCAGCGCAAAAAAGCCTGCGCGGCGCTGTTGCACCACGTCGTTGGGTGCGCCATCGCAGGCAAAGAAGGCGGCCTCGTCGTAGGCGTAACCCGGGATCCAGCGCGCCAGACGCTTGGCCATGCGCGAATGCCCGGCCAGGGATGGGTGCTTGGCGCGCGAGAGTTCCAGGCGGCGCTTGAGGGCGGGCAGGGTGGCGCCGATGGCGCCGGCGATCCAGACAAGTTCGTAAGCCATGACAGTTCCGTGATAAACGATGGCTCTTTGTATTCAACTGATTTGACAGCCTTGTGAAAACACCATGACATTCAAAATATTCCGTGACCGTCTTCTGCAACAGGAAGGCCTGAACTTCCTGCTTACCAACCGCCTGCCCCGTGTGGCGCTCACGCGCTTCATGGGCCGTTTCAGCAAGGTGCGCAGCCCGCTGGTGCGCAGCCTGTCCATCGCGGCCTTCAGGTTCTTTGCGGATCTGGACCTGCGCGACGCCAAGAAACAGACCTTCGACAGCCTGCACGATTGTTTTGTGCGCGAACTCAAGGACGGCGCGCGGCCTTTTGATGCCGACCCGCAGGTGGTCTGCAGCCCCAGCGATGGCATCGTCGGCGCCTGCGGTGTCATCGAGGGCGACGAGCTGCTGCAGATCAAGGGCATGCCCTACAGCCTCACCGAGCTGCTGGGCAGCGCCGAGCTGGCGGCGAAGCACCAGGGCGGCAGCTATGTCACCCTGCGCCTGCGCGCCAGCATGTACCACCGCTTCCACGCCCCGGGCGACTGCACGGTGCGGCGCGTCACGCACATCCAGGGCGACATGTGGAACGTCAACCCCATCGCGCTCAAGCGCGTGCCTGGGCTTTACTGCCGCAACGAGCGCGCCGTGATCGAGACCGATCGGCCTTCAGGCCATCCGCTCACCATTGTCCCCGTGGGCGCCATCCTGGTGGCCAGCGTGCGCCTGCATTTTCTGGACCTGCAGTTGCACCATGACTACCAGGGGCTGCAGGTAATGTCTTGCGAGGCGGTTCTGAGCAAGGGCCAGGAGATGGGCTGGTTCGAGCATGGCTCGACCATCGTGGTGCTGGCCCCGAAGGGGCTGAGGCTGGCGGCGGGGATCGAGACCGGGACGGAAGTGAGGGCGGGGCAGGCCTTGCTGGAGGGGGACGGTTCCGGTCTGATCTGAAGACAGCAAGAGTGCTCGGTTCAAGGTGTGTGAATAGCCTCCTCGGAACCCGGGGCGAGCGCGACCCCGAGACGCACCAGACCAGGAAGGGCAGGCAATGGCACTTGGGCATGAAGGCGTCCATGGCCGTGGATGCAGACGCCGGGCTGGTGCGATCCGGTGCCGCGCGTCGCGTCGGACTTGCGCTTCGGACCGCACACGGCGTGTTTTATGACGTGTTCAGACCTTCCCTGGTCTGCGATTGTCCGCCAGGGCGGACGCTGGCTTCCAAGGCTCAGCCGCGCTGGCCAAGCTTGCGGTAGACCGTGGCGCGGCTGATGCCCAGGTTGCGCGCAGCCAGGGCCACGTTGCCGCGGGCTTCTTCCACGGCCTTGCGGATCAGATCCGTTTCCACTTCCCTGAGCGGGCGCATGGCGGCGGTCGATACGCCTTGCGGGGCTGGTCCGGGTGTGGCGTGCTGGCCCCGGTTGGCCAGACTGGCCTGCGCCTGCAGGCGCAGGCCGGACCACAGCGGGATTTCGATGGCGCCGCCCTTGCGCGCAGCGTCGAACAGCATTTCCCAGGGCAGGGCGAAGAGGTCGCGACCGTGCAATTCCATGCCCTGGGTGTTGAGCGTGGGCAGCAGCTGGCGTGCGGCGCGGTTGGCGGCGCAGACGCGGCCGTCGGCGTCCAGGGTGAGCAGGCCGTCGGCGTCGTCGCCCAGGGGCATGCCGGGCCAGTTCAGGCGCAGCAGCAGACGGTGCGGGCGCAGCAGCAGCAGGGCGTTTTCGATGCGGCGCGCGGCGTGTGTGGCCAGGTGGCGCAGTTCGGGGCGTTCGGCGGCTTCCACACCGGTGAGGTCGAGCATGCCGACGCAGCGGCCGTCGTGCCCGAACAGGGGCGCACCGGCGCAGCTGTAGACCGAGGTGTCCTGGTAGAAATGTTCACCCCGGTGCAGCCACACGGGCTGCAGCTCGCGCAGCGCGGCGCCGATGGCCGTGGTGCCCACGCTGTTTTCTGACAGGTCCACGCCCACACGGGTGATGAGCGAGGCGCGCCGGTCGCTGCGGTCGATGGGGCCGTCGGTGTCGATCACCACGCCGTTGTGGTTGGTGAGGATGGCGAAGTAGCGTGTGTCGGCCAGGGCGCCGCCGAGCTGCTTGAGGACGGGGCGCGCGGCCTGCATGAGCGTGTGGTTGGCTTCCGAGGCCTGGCGCATGACCGAGGTGCTCACGGCCTCAAAGCTCACCGGGTCCTGCGGGCGCAGGCCGCGGCTCAGGCAGCGCTGCCAGCTCTGCGCGATCCAGGGTTCCACCAGGCCGGCGGCCAGGGACGATGACTCCTGCATGACCAGGTGGCGGGCTTGCGCGATGCGCGCCAGGCGCGAGACGGGCGGGGTGGACGGTGTGGCATGCATGGCGGTGGATGGCTGCCTGTCGGTGTGGGCGTCCATCATGCCAGCCTTTGGCCGAAAGCGCATCGCTGTGCGGACCCTCTGGCCGGGCGCCTAGGGTTCTCCCTAGTCCGGCGCCGCGTTCGCGCTACCAGCGCGCCATCAGGCGGCCGTTTTCCACCTTCGATTCGATGGCCGTCAGCGGCGTCTTGCCCTTCCTGATGCAGGCGCCGCTCTTCACGTCGAAGGCCCATTCGTGCTTGGGACAGGTCAGCGTGAGGCCCTGCAGCGCGAGCTGCGGGATGTCGGTGCTCTGGTGCGGGCAGATGCTGTCGTAGACCTTGTACGCCGTGCCCTCGCGGTAGACGAAAAGGCCGCGGCCTTCGCAGTCCATGCGTTTCACCTCACCCTCGTTCAGGTCGGTGCTCGCCATGATGTCGTGCCACTGGGGTGCGGCGCCGCGCAGGGCCTCGGGCGCGAAACCCGGCAGCTTCATGGCGAGGATGATGTCGGTGGCCCAGACAATCTTGGTGAGGCCCAGGGTGGGAAAGGCCATGAGCAGGGCGTCGATGACCTCCATGGGCGTGCAGCCTTCCTTGAGCGCGCGCTTGAGGTACTGGCGAAAACCGCGTTCGGTCTGCGCGTCGACCTTGGTGATGACGGAGATCAGGTTGCGGGTCTTCGGGTCGAGGTGCTTGCCGGCGTCCTTGAGGAAGCTGAAGTAGTGCGTCATGGCCTCGGGGCGGGCCTGGACGAGGTAATCGAGCGCGTCGCTCATGGGGTGCTCCTGGAGGCGGGGGAGAACAGGGGTGGCAAGGACGGAAGTTGAGCAGCCTCGTCGTGGGTCAGGCGCGCGCGCGCGCCGCTGTGGGGATCGAACCAGTCCAGCGTGCCGTGCAGCTGCACCACGTCGCCGACGATGAGAAGGCTGGGCGATGAAAAGCCGCTGGGCGCCACCTTGGCCGGCAGGTCGGCCAGGGTGCCGGTGAGCACACGCTGCGTGGCGAGCGTGCCGTGCTGCACGATGGCTATGGGGCGTGTGGCCGGCGCGCCATGGGCCATGAGCCGGGCGCAGATCTCGGACAGGGCGCTCAGGCCCATGTAGATCACCACGGTCTGCTGCGGGCGCACCAGGGCGGCCCAGTCCAGCTCGGGGTTGCCGTCCTTGAGGTGGCCGGTGACGAAGAGGCAGCTCTGCGCGTGGTCGCGGTGCGTGAGCGGGATGCCGGCGTAGCAGGCCACGCCGCTGGCGGCCGTGATGCCGGGCACCACCTCGAAGGGGACGCCGTGCTCGACCAGCTTCTGCATCTCCTCGCCGCCGCGCCCGAAGATGAAGGGGTCGCCGCCCTTCAGGCGCAGGACCTGCTTGCCCTGCTGCGCGAGCTGCACCAGCAGGGCGTTGATCTGCTCCTGGCGCAGGGTGTGCTCGTTGCGGCGCTTGCCGGCGTAGATGCGCTGCGCGGCGGGGTTGGCCAGGGCCAGCACACCGTCGGAGACCAGGTTGTCGTAGACCAGTACATCGGCCAGGGCCAGCAGGCGTGCCGCGCGCAGGGTCAGCAGCTCGGGGTCGCCCGGGCCGGCGCCCACGAGGTAGACGCGGCCGGCGGGGGAGGTGTGCGCCGGGGACATCAGCGGGCCAGGAAGAGGGAGACGCTCTTGATGCCCGCCACGGTGAGCAGCAAGGAGCCGAAGAGATGCAGCGCCGTCGTTCCCAGGGCCAGGGCGTAGCGCTGCTGCTGCAGCATGGCGATGACCTCGGCCGAGAAGCTGGAGAAGGTGGTCAGCGCGCCCAGGAAGCCGGTGACGAGCAGCAGGCGCCAGGTCGGGTCCAGCTGGGGCAGGGCCTGGAACACGGCCACGCAGACGCCGACCAGATAGCCGCCGACCAGGTTGGCGGTGAGTGTGCCCCAGGGCAGCAGGGCGCCGGGTGTGCTGAGCCACAGGCCCAGGCGCCAGCGCAGCAGGGCGCCGGCGCAGGCGCCGAGGCAGATGGCGAGGACAGGAAGCATGGGCAGAGTTTAGCGCGCCGGGCGCCGGGGTATCGCTGCCGCCAGCCCCGGCGTATCATCGTTTGCATGGCCATGTCGCACGCCACCGCCGGTCAGATCATCGACGCCCGGCCCCTGGGTCTACGTCTCGCGACTGAAAAGACCGTGGCGCTGTTCAAGGCGCAGGACCTCGAAGTCATGCGCCTGGTGCTGCAGGCCGGCAAGTCGCTGCCGCCGCATCAGGTGGCGGGCGAGATCACGATCCACTGCATCGAAGGCGTGCTCGACGTCACCATCGACGGCCGCAGCCATGTGCTGCGTGCCGGGCAGCTGCTCTTCCTGGTGGGTGGGGCCTTGCACGGCGTGAAGGCGCTGGAGGATGCCTCGGCCCTGGTGACGATCGCTCTGCGCAAACCGGCGGCCTAGCGCTCCACGCCCATCAGCCAGTTCGGCACGCTCGTCACGATGGAGGGGAAGAGCGTGATCAATACGATGGCCAGGATCATGCAGGCGAAGAAGGGCAGGGTGACGCGTGCGATGCGGTTGCTGTCCACCCCGGTCATGTTCTGCAGCACGAAGAGGTTGAAGCCCACGGGCGGCGAGATCTCGGCGATCTCGATCAGCAGGATGATGAAGATGCCGAACCACACCAGGTCGAAACCCGCCTTCTGCACCATGGGCAGCACCACGGCGCTGGTCAGCACGATCATGGAGATGCCGTCCAGCGCGGTGCCCAGCACCAGATAGACCACCACGAGCACGGCGATCAGGCCGTAGGCCGAGAGGTTCATGCCGTGCACGAACTCGGCCAGCTCGCGCGGGATGCCGGTGAAGGCCATGGTCTTGGTCAGGAAGGCCGCGCCGGCCAGGATGAACATGATCATGCAGCTCACGCGGGTGGCGCCGGCCAGGCCGTCCCAGAAATTGCGCAGCGTGAGCGTGCGGCTGGCGGCGGCGATGGCCAGCGAGCCCAGCACGCCCCAGGCTGCGCATTCGGTGGCGGTGGCGATGCCGGCCACCAGCACCCAGACAATGAAAACGATGAGCAGGCCGCAGGGGATGAGGCTGCCCGAGCGACGCAGCTTCTCCATGAAGCGGGTCGGCGCCTCGGCCGGCGGCACCTTCGAAGGATTACGCAGGCTCCACCAGGCGATGTAGGCCGAGAACAGGCCCATGAGCAGGAAACCCGGCAGGAAGCCCGCGAGGAAGAGGCGGATCACGCTGGCGTCGGCCGCCACGGCGTAGACCACCATGGTGATGGAGGGCGGGATCAGGATGCCCAGGCCGCCGGCCGCAGCCAGCGAGCCCAGGGCAATGTTGCGGTCGTAACCGCGGCGTTCCAGCTCGGGCAGGGCCACCTTGGCGATGGTGGCGCAGGTGGCGGCGGAAGAGCCGGAGACCGAGCCGAAGATGCCGCAGCCCAGCACCGTGGTGTGCATGAGCCGGCCGGGGATGCGCGAGAGCCAGGGCGAGAGGCCGTCGAACATCTGCTCCGAGAGTTTGGTGCGGTAGAGGATCTCACCCATCCAGATGAACAGCGGCAGCGCGGCCAGCTCCCAGCTGGCGGCCGTCTCCCAGAAGGAGGAGAACAGGTTCATACCGGGCTGCGTGTTCGTGAAGAAGGCCTGGCCGACCCAGCCCACGATGGCCAGGGTCATGGCGATCCAGACGCCGCCGGCCAGCATCAGCAGCATGAGGAAGAGCAGCAGGGCCCCGATTTCAAGCAGACCCATCTGAGATCCTTAGAGTTCTTCGGAAAAATCGCCGCGCGCGTGGCGCTCTTCGACGCGCGCCACATAACTCGGTTTGGCGCCACGCAGCACCGTCACGCATTCATCGACCACGGCGATCACCAGGATGGCGGAGCCGACGACAAAACTCAGCTGCGGGATCCAGATCGGGATGGCCACCATATTGCCGGCGATGTCGTTGAAGCGCCAGCTGTCGTAAGTGAAACGCGCGGCCCACCAGCCCAGGTAGGCGATGGCCACGGTGGCGACGAGCAGCGAGACGATTTCCAGCCAGCGCCGCACGGCGGGCGAGACCGATTCCAGCAGCAGGGTGACGCGCACGAAGTCGCCGTTGCGAAAGCTGTAGGCCATGCCCAGGAAGGCGGCGGCGGCGCAGAGCCAGGCCACCACGTCGTTGATCCAGGACACGCGCCAGTTCGCCATGCGCCCGACCGAGGCGCCGATCATCAGGACCAGGATGGCCAGCACGCACAGTGCGGCCAGTGCGCCGCCCGTGGCGTACAGGCCGTCGAGCAGGCGGCGCAGCCGGCTGACCAGTGCGGGAGACATCGAATTCAATGCAGTCTTTCAGAGATGCGGTACAGACATGCTCCGTTCGGGCTGAGCTTGGCCTCTGAGCATGACGAAGGGTCGAAGCCCTGGCCAGCGCTGCGTTTCGACAGGCTCAACGCGAACGGTGAATGGGTCTTAGCGCTGGTAGGCGTCGACCAGGGTCTTGCCTTCGGGGCCGGCTTTTTCCAGCCATTCCTTGAGCATGGTGTCGCCGACCTTCTTCAGGTCGGCCTTGAGCGCGGCCGAGGGAGCCAGGACTTCCATGCCGTTGGCCTTGAGCTTGGCCAGGGTTTCGGTGTTCACGCGCCGGCTGGCGGCCAGGCCGCGGGCCTCGGCCGTGGCGGCGGCCTGGAGCAGGGCGGTCTGCGTGGGCTTGTCGAGCGCGTCGAAGGCCTGCTTGTTCACGATGACCATGTTCTTGGGCAGCCAGGCCTGGGTGTCGTAGTAATACTTGAGGTTCTCGTAGAGCTTGCTGTCCACGCCGGTGGCGCCCGAGGTCATGGTGGACTCCACCACACCCGTGGCCAGGGCCTGCTGCAGCTCGGCGGCCTGCACGGTGACGGGCTGGGCGCCCACCAGGTCGGCGATGCGCGCGGTGGCCGGGCTGTAGGCGCGCCACTTGATGCCCTTGAGATCGGCCGCGCTGTGGATGGGCTTCTTGCTGTAGATGCCCTGCGGCGGCCACGGCACCGAGTACAGCAGCACCAGGCCCTGTTCGGCCAGCTTCTTCTCGATCATCGGGCGCTGGGCCTTGTAGAGCTTGACCGAGGCGTCGTAGCTGTCAGCCAGGAAGGGCAGGCCGTCGGCGCCGTAGATCTGCCATTCATTCTGGAAGTTGGCCAGCAGGATTTCGCCGGCCTGGGCCTGGCCGCCCTGCACGGCGCGCTTGATCTCGGGGGCCTTGAACAGGGAGGCGTTGGCGTGCAGCGTGATCTTGAGCTTGCCGCCCGTGGCCTGGTCCACGTCGGCGGCGAACTGCGCCATGTTCTCGCTGTGGAAGTTGCCGGCCGGGTAGGCGGCGGCCAGGTCCCACCTGGTCTGGGCCAGGGCGCTGCCGGCGGCCAGGGCGAGGGCCAGCGTGAGGCTGGCCAGAGAGAAATGACGACGCTGCATGTTCACTCCACGATGGTTGAGGAAAGTTCCGGAACTCTAAGGGTAGTCCGGGAAACGGGGCATAGGCATATTCCCTAAATGCTGATAAATTGTCAACAAATTGTTGTTGTATTTTTCTGATTTCACCAGAACAGGGCAGTGACGCCCAGAAGGAGTGCCATTCATGGCCAAGAAATCCACCCGGGTCGAGGTCGGTGCGGGCAAGGCCCCCATCGTCTCTTCGGCGCACCTGGTGTCACCGCGCAGCGCCGAGATGAGCGAGTTCGAATTCGGCCTGATCGTGGCGGGCAACGCCTTCCACCGCTGGATCGTGCACTGCATGTCGGCCGCGGGCCTGAAGGACCTGACGCCGCTGGACGTGCTGGTGCTGCACCACGTGACACACCGCGCGCGCGACAAGCGTCTGGCCGACATCAGCTTCATCATGAACGTGGAAGACACCCACCTGATCAACTATGCGCTCAAGAAGCTGCAGGGTCTGGGCGTGGTGGTCTCCAGCAAGAACGGCAAGGAGGTGACCTATGCCGCCACCGAGGAAGGACGCCGTTTTGTGCAGCGCTACCGCGAGATCCGCGAAGGCTGCCTGATCAACGCGCTCAAGGCCGACGAGGGGCTGAACCGCGACATCGGCGAGCTGGCCCGTCTGCTGCGGGTTTTGTCCGGCGTCTACGACCAGGCGGCCCGCTCCGCCGCGAGTCTGTGATGGGGGCGGGCATGGCAGAGACAGGCAAGAACCGCTGGCAGTTCTGGATCGACCGCGGCGGCACCTTCACCGACGTTGTGGGCCGGCGGCCCGACGGCAGCCTGGCCACGCACAAGCTGCTCTCGGAGAACCCGGGCCAGTACCGCGACGCGGCCGTGGCCGGCATCCGGCATCTGCTGGGGC
The DNA here is from genome assembly GCF_054780335.1 of Curvibacter fontanus. Classification (NCBI taxonomy): domain Bacteria; kingdom Pseudomonadati; phylum Pseudomonadota; class Betaproteobacteria; order Burkholderiales; family Comamonadaceae; genus Curvibacter; species Curvibacter fontanus. Next base: position 45,313 of record NZ_BAAGWN010000044.1, on the reverse strand, counting down.
TGAAGGCCAATGAGCCCATCACGCCGCAGCAGGTGGACTGCGTGAAGATGGGCACCACGGTGGCCACCAACGCCCTGCTGGAGCGCAAGGGCGAGCCCACGCTGCTGGTCACCACGCGGGGTTTTCGCGACGCGCTGCGCATCGCCTACCAGAACCGCCCGCGCCTGTTCGACCGCCACATCGTGTTGCCCGAGCTGCTCTACAGCGCGGTGGTGGAGGCGAACGAGCGGGTGGGCGCGCTTGGCGAACTCGTGACGCCGCTGGACGAGGCGGCGCTGCGCCGCGACTTGCAGGCGCAATATGCAGCCGGCCTGCGCAGCGTGGCCATCGTCCTCCTGCACGGTTACCGCTACACCGCGCACGAGGAGGCGGCCGCACGCATCGCCCGCGAGATCGGGTACGCCCAGGTGAGCACCTCGCACGGCACCAGCCCGATGATGAAGTTCGTGAGCCGCGGCGACACCACGGTGGTGGACGCCTATCTCTCGCCCATCCTGCGCCGCTACGTGGACCAGGTGGCGGCCGAGATGCCGGGGGTGCGCCTCTTCTTCATGCAGTCTTCCGGCGGCTTGACCGATGCGCACGCCTTCCAGGGCAAGGACGCGATCCTGAGCGGGCCGGCCGGCGGCATCGTGGGCATGGCACGCACGGCCGAACTGGCTTTTGCTCCCTCGCCCCTCGGGGGAGAGGGCAGGGGTGAGGGGGCTTCGACCCGCTCAGCCCGAACGGAGGTGCGCGTGATCGGCTTCGACATGGGCGGCACCTCCACCGATGTGAGCCACTACGCGGGCGAGTTCGAGCGCGAGTTCGAGACCCAGGTGGCTGGCGTGCGCATGCGCGCGCCCATGATGAGCATCCACACGGTGGCGGCCGGCGGCGGCTCCATCCTGCAGTACGACGGGGCGCGTTTCCGTGTGGGACCGCAGAGCGCGGGGGCCAACCCCGGCCCGGCGAGCTACCGGCGCGGCGGCCCGCTGGCCGTGACCGACGCCAATGTGATGCTGGGCAAGATCCAGGCGGCGCATTTCCCGCATGTCTTCGGCCCGGGCGGCCAGGAGGCACTGGACGATGCCGTGGTGCGCGAGAAGTTCACCGCGCTGGCGACACAGACGGGGCGCAGCGCCGAAGACGTGGCCGAGGGTTTTGTCAGCATTGCCGTGCAGCAGATGGCCAATGCCATCAAGAAGATCTCGGTGGCGCGTGGTTACGACGTGACGCGCTACACCCTGCAGTGCTTCGGCGGCGCGGGCGGGCAGCACGCCTGCCTGGTGGCCGATGCCCTGGGCATGACACGCGTGTTGGTGCACCCGCTGGCGGGTGTGCTCTCGGCCTATGGCATGGGTCTGGCCGACCAGAACGTGATCCGCGAGCAGGCGGTGGAGCTGCCACTCGACGCCCAGGCGCTGCCGGCCATCGCGGGCAAGCTGGATACGCTGGCCCAGGCCGCGCGCAGCGAGCTGGAGCGCCAGCAGCTCAGCGCGGCCGCCGTGCATGTGCAGCGCCGTGTGCACGTGCGCTACGAAGGCAGTGATGCGGCGCTGATCGTGCTGCACGGCACGCTGACCGAGATCACCACGGCTTTTGAAGCCGCGTATCGCCAGCGCTTCGCCTTCCTGATGCAGGGCAAGCGCCTGATCGTGGAGGCCGTGTCGGTCGAGGCGGTGGTGGCGGGGGACGCGCCGGCCGAACCACGCCACACCCTGCTCCCGGCACGCGCCGTGCCCAGCCGTGAGAGCGTGCGTTTGTATTCTGGGGGGCAGTGGCATGAAGCGGCCCTGGTGGTGCGCGAGGACCTGCGCGCGGGCGACCGCATGCCCGGCCCGGCCATCATCGCCGAGAAAAACGCCACCACCGTGGTGGAACCCGGCTGGGAGGCCGAGCTCACGGCGCTGGACCACATCGTGCTGACCCGCCGGGTGCCGCGCGAGCAGCGCTACGCCGCGGGCACCACGGCCGACCCGGTGCTGCTGGAGGTCTTCAACAACCTCTTCATGAACATCGCCGAGCAGATGGGCCTGCAGCTGCAGAACACGGCCTACTCGGTGAACATCAAGGAGCGGCTCGATTTCAGTTGTGCGCTGTTCGATGCGGCGGGCAACCTGATTGCCAACGCGCCGCACATGCCCGTGCACCTGGGTTCCATGGGCGAGAGCATCAAGACCGTGATCCGCGAGAACACGGGCCGCATGCAGCCCGGTGATGTGTATGCGCTCAACGACCCTTACCACGGCGGCACGCACCTGCCGGACGTCACGGTGATCACGCCGGTTTATCTGGAGCCCGAGCCCTCACCCCCACCCTCTCCCGGGATGAGAGGGAGTCCGATGGATTTGCCCCCTCTCCCTCTGGGAGAGGGCGGGGGTGAGGGCCGGCGCCCGATGTTCTACGTGGGCTCCCGCGGTCACCATGCGGACATCGGCGGAACGACACCCGGATCGATGCCACCCTTCTCGACGCGCATCGAGGAGGAGGGCGTGCAGATCAACAACGTCAAGCTCGTCGAGCGTGGTGTGCTGCGCGAGGCCGAGATGCTGGCCCTGCTGCAAAGCGGTGAATATCCTTCGAGGAACCCGCAGCAGAACCTGGCCGACCTCAAGGCCCAGATCGCCGCCAACGAGAAGGGTGTGCAGGAGCTGCGCAAGATGGTGACGCAGTTCGGCCTGGACGTCGTACAGGCCTATATGCGCCATGTGCAGGACAACGCCGAGGAGTCGGTGCGCCGTGTGATCACGCGCCTGCAGGACGGGACGTTCACGCTGCCGCTGGACAATGGCGCGCAGATCAGCGTGGCTGTCCGCGTGGACGCGAAGGCCCGCAGCGCCGAGATCGACTTCACGGGCACCAGCGCGCAGCAGCTCAACAACTTCAACGCACCTACCGCGGTCTGCATGGCGGCCGTGCTCTACGTCTTCCGCACCCTGGTGGACGACGACATCCCGCTCAACGCAGGCTGTCTGAAACCGCTCAAGGTCATCATCCCGGCGGGCTCCATGCTCAACCCGAACCCGCCGGCCTCGGTGGTGGCGGGCAATGTGGAGACCTCGAGCTGCATCACCAACGCGCTCTACGGTGCGCTCGGCGTGATGGCGGCCAGCCAGTGCACCATGAACAATTTCACCTTCGGCAACGCGACCTATCAGTATTACGAGACGATCTCCGGTGGCTCGGGCGCCGGTGAGGGTTACAACGGAACGAGTGTGGTCCAGACCCACATGACCAACTCGCGCCTGACCGACCCCGAGGTGCTGGAGTTCCGTTTCCCCGTGCGCCTGCTGGGCTACGAGATCCGGCAGGGCTCGGGCGGCGCGGGCCGCTGGCGCGGCGGTGATGGGGGTGTGCGGCGTGTGCAGTTCCTGGAAACCATGACGGCCAGCATCCTCTCCAATGGCCGCAAGAGCGGGGCCTTTGGCATGGCGGGTGGTGGCAGCGGGCAGACGGGACTCAACCGCGTGCTGCGTGCCGATGGCCGCAGCGAAGTGCTGGACCACATCGGCCAGACCGATATGCAGCCCGGCGACGTGTTCGAGATCCATACCCCCGGGGGCGGGGGCTACGGCCGCCCGGCCTGAACCCGGCCACGACCGGTTAGCATGCGGCTGTTGTCGCGAAGCAAGGATGGACCATGGCTGATGTCGAAGCGCAGTTGCGTGCCTTGAACCTGCGCCTGGCCCGGCTGGAAGAAGCCGTGCTGGGTCTGGCGAAACAGCGCCCGGAGGCCGTGGCACCGCCTGCGCGTCCCGCAGCGGCGGTTGCGCGCGCGGCCGACGAGGAGGACCGTTTTTTCCGCAACACCGTGCCCCAGGTCGATGTGCGGGCGGCAGGGGGCCAGGCCACACGGCCGGCCTCGCCATTTTTCGAGAAGTCCACCGACGACAGCGAGCTCACGGTCACGCAGATCATGGGCTGGACCGGGGCCACGCTGCTGGTGCTGGCCGCGGCCTACCTGATCCGCCTGGTCTATGACGCGGGCTGGCTCACGCCGCCGCGCCAGCTCGGCCTGGCCGTGCTGGGCGGCGTCGGACTCATCGTGGCCGGCCTCCGGCTGCGGCGTCTGGACAGCAACTACGCCAGCCTGTTGCCGGCCGGCGGCCTGGTGGTTTTTTTCCTGGCCATCTACGGCGCGCATCTTTATTACCACCTGATCGGCGCTGGCCTCGCCACCACGGCGGTGATCTGCAACTGCCTGCTGGCGCTCTGGCTGGGCCGTGTCTTCGGCAGCGAGATCTACGGCCTGTTCGCCGTGGTGGGTTCCTACTCCGCACCCCTGCTGCTGCAGGCCCTGACGGGTTCGGTGGTGGACCTGGCGATCTATTTCACGGCCTGGAGCGTGGTGTTCTGTCTTTACGCGCTGGCCATAGGCAAGCGCCGGCCCTATCTGCTGGCGGCTTATATGGCGCTGATCGCCTTCCAGGTCCTCTGGGAGCCGCTGGCACGCAGCCAGTGGGGCGTGGCCCTGGCGTTCCAGTGCCTGCAATTCGCAGTTTTCCTGAGCACGGCCATCACCTTCTCGGTGCGCCATGTGCGCCCGATGACACAGGCCGAGGGGGTGACGCACCTGCCGCTGCTCCTGCTGTTCTATGCGCTGCAGTACGCCATCCTGATCCGGCATGTGCCGGCCCTGGCGCCCTGGGTGGCCCTGGGCAGCGCGGCCCTGCTGCTGCTGGCCTATGGCGCGGCGCGGCGCGCGCTGGGTGTGACGCTGCAGACGGGGGGCTTCATCGTCGGCGCCTACTGTGCGCTGGTGCTGTTCCATGCGGTCTACCTGGAACTGCTGCCCGAGCGCTGGGCGCCCTGGGCCGTGCTGCTGGTGCTGCCGCCGGCCGCGCTCTTCGTCACACGCCCTGCGGCGGACGCGCAGCTCATGCTGCCGTTCAAGCTGCTGCTGGGCGCGCTGCTGGCCCTGAACTTCACGCGTGTGGTGCTGCTGGGCGACAGCGACGGCACGGGCCAGGCCATCCTGCTGGCCCTGCTCTACACCGCCGAGCTTTACGCGGCCTGGTTCATCGGCCGCGGCCACGTCGCGCTGCGGCAGTGGATGGTGTTCGCGCTGTATGCGGCCCACATCGGTCTCATGGGCGTGGTGCTGCGCAGCTTCGACAACGCGCTGCTGGTCTCGCTGGCCTGGGGCGCGCTGGCCCTGGCCTGCCTGCTGCTGGCCTTCCGCAACAGCGACCAGGACCTGGGCAAGTCTTCGCTTTTCATCTTCGCCGCCTCCCTGGTCAAGGTCATGCTCTACGACCTGGCCGGCGCCGCGCCCCTGGTGCGCATCGGCAGCCTGGTGGTGGTGGGCCTCTCGCTCTACGCGGGCGGTTTGTTGTACAAGCGGGTGGTGGCGCTGGAGCGCTGAACAGAGCACCAGGCCCAGCCACTACACTTGCCTCTTTGTTTCATCCGGGGCATCCATGGAGTTTCTGATACTGCTGCTGGCGCCCATCGCGGGTTTCCAGTTCCTCAAGGCGCGCGAGCAACGGCGTCGTATCTACCTGCTGGGAGGCTACCTCAGCCAGTACCAGATCGAGAAGCTCATGGAGAACGTCACCGAGGGTTATCTGCGCGCGCTCGGTGAGGACGATGAGGAGCGCCGTGCGCAGATCTGGGGCATGCTGGGCACGGCCGAGGCCGAGCTGAACAGCCAGTTCCAGCGTTTCGCCACCGACTTCTCCAAGGTCTGGAACGGGCAGACGCAGGTCAGCACCCTGGCTTTTGCTTTCCCCTACGCGGACAAGATCCTTCCGCGCCAGGCTTTCGACATGCGCCACGCCCTGGCCATCCATGCCGAGGGCGTCGCGGCGGCGGCCGAGAATCGCCGCCAGCTCTCGCCGCGCGACAAGGCGTTCACGATGTCGGCCGAGCTTTTCCTCATGCAGCACAGCTGCCACTGGTTCTGCCGCTCCAGGGCCGTCGCATCGGCGCGCCTGCAGGCCCGCCACCAGACCAGCCACGCGCAGGTGCTCGCCGCCGTGTCACCCGAGACGCGCGAGGCCTACCGCAAGCTCACGGGCGTTTGACCCATTTTTTGCATCTGGATACACGAACACCCGCTAAACTTCGAAGACTGTGTTTCTGTTGTTGATTGGAGAGACTTATGCCCTTATCGAAGAACCTGATGAACCTCGCGGCCCTGTCCCTGCTGGCAACCGGCCTGTCGGGCTGTGCCAGCTCGATGATCGGCGAGCGTGTCGGCGCGGAGCAGGTTGTGCTGGCCAAGGACACGGACGTGGCCAAGTGCAAGTCGCTGGGACGCTCCACACTCAGCGTGCTGTCGTCCCTGGGGCCCATCACGCGCAGCGCCGAGGCGGTGGAAGAGAACCTGCTGCAGATGGCGCGCAACGAGGCCATCGACAGGGGCGGCGACACCGTGGTCAAGGGCAATTCCCTGGAGTACGGCAAGCGCTCCTATGAAGTCTTCAAATGCAAGTGAGGCGCTGAGCGCGCCCAAGAAAAAGCCGGCGGGATCCGCCGGCTTTTTTCATGAGCGAAGGTTGATCAGGCCTGGCTGGCCAGCCACTTGACGTACTGGGTCACGCCGGTCTGCACGTCGGCGAATTCGTGATCGCAGCCGGCGGCGCGCAGCCTGCCCAGATCCGCCTGCGTGAAGCACTGGTACTTGCCGCGCAGCGCTTCGGGGAAGGGGATGTACTCGATCAAACCCTGGGCCGCGATCTTCTCCAGCGAGAGTGCGGCTTCACCCTTGAGGCTGCGCAGGGTGTTGACCACGCCCAGAGCCACATCGTTGAAGGGCTGGGCGCGGCCCGAGCCGAGGTTGAACACGCCGCTCTTGCCCGGGTGGTCGAAGAACCAGAGGTTGACGGCCACCACATCGTCGACGAAGACGAAATCGCGCTTCTGTTCGCCGGGGGCGTAACCGCCGTATTCGCCAAAGAGCTTGACCTTGCCCTCGGCGCGGAACTGGTTGAACTGGTGGAAGGCCACGCTGGCCATGCGACCCTTGTGCTGCTCGCGCGGACCGTAGACGTTGAAGTAACGGAAGCCCGCCACCTGGATCTTGGCCTTTTCAAAGTCGTTGCCCAGCTCGCGGCGCATGCGCTGGTCGAACAGCAGTTTGGAATAGCCGTAGACGTTGAGCGGCGCCTCGAACTCGGGCACCTCGCGGAAGGTCTCGGAGTTGCCGTAGGTGGCCGCGGAGGAGGCGTAGAGCAGGCGCGTACCGTAGCGCTGGCAGGCCTGGAACAACTCGCACGAGAGTGTGTAGTTGTTGTCCATCATGTACTTGCCGTCCTGCTCCATGGTGTCGCTGCAGGCGCCTTCGTGGAAGACGGCCTCGACCTTGCCGTAGTGGCCTTCCTCGAAGTTGGGATAGAAGTCGTCCAGGTCCACGTAATCGGCGATCTTGAGGTCGGCGAAGTTGCGGAACTTGTCGCCCTGGCTCAGGTCGTCGACAACGATGATGTCGTCGATGCCGCGCGCGTTCAGGCCCTTGACGATGTTGGCGCCTATGAAGCCCGCGGCGCCTGTCACTACGACTCGTGTCATGTTCTGTGTCCTCGTAAATGGGTTACGCGCCGAACAGTTCGGCGTAGCTGACGGTGGCGGTACCGAACTTGCCCACGACGATGCCGCCGGCCTTGTTGGCCAGGGGCATGGCCTCGCGCAGCGGCAGGCCGGCACCCACCAGGGCCGCCAGGGTGGCGATGACGGTGTCGCCGGCGCCCGTCACGTCGAACACCTCACGGGCCTGGGCGGCCACGCTGATCTCGCCCGCGGCGTCGTACAGCGTCATGCCTTCCTCGCTGCGCGTGAGCAGCAGGGCCTGCAGGCCGAGCTTGTCGAGCAAGGCGCGCGACTTGGCGCGCAGGTCTTCCTCGCTGCTCCACGCGCCCACCACCTGCTGCAGTTCGGCGCGGTTGGGCGTGATGACGGTGGCGCCGCTGTAGCGCGAATAGTCCGAGCCCTTGGGGTCGATCAGCACCGGCTTGCCGGCGGCCTGCGTGTGCTCGATCATGTGGTGCACGTGGTCCAGGCCGCCCTTGCCGTAGTCGGAAAAGAGCACGGCATCGTGCTGCGGCAGCAGCTTGATGAAGTCGGCCGTCTGCGAGGCCAGCACCTCGCCCTTGGGGCTGTTCTCGAAATCGAGGCGGATCAACTGCTGCTGGCGACCGATCACGCGCAGCTTGACGGTGGTCTGCAAGGCCGCGTCGCGCCCGAAGTGCGGGGTGATGCCGGTCTGGGCCACCAGTTTCTCCAGCGTATGGCTGGCCTCGTCGTCGCCCACCACGGTCAGCAGGGTGGCCTTGGCGCCCAGCGAGACCACGTTGCTGGCCACGTTGGCGGCGCCGCCGATGCGGAGTTCCTCGCGCGTGACGCGCACCACGGGCACCGGGGCCTCGGGGCTGATGCGGTCGACCGCACCGTACCAGTAGCGATCGATCATGGCATCGCCGACGACGAGGACACGGGATTTCGTGAGTTGTTCTTGTGTGATCTTCATCTGCTTGTCGATCTTAGTAGCTGGCTCGGGGATGCGACGACGCGGGCACGAAGTGACTTATACGCGGGACGCCGTGGAGCCGGCTTTGCCGGGCCACTGGCGTCGCCCCCTGCAAGGGGGGTGGCGAAGCGACACGAAGTGCGCGTAGCCTGGGGGTGTTCATAGTTCTTCGACGCGACGGGCGGGGTAGCTGTCCCAGGTCTGGCAGCCCGGGCATTGCCAGAAATGCTGTTTGGCTTCGAAGCCGCAGGCGGCGCAGCGGTAGCGCGTGAGCGGCTTGACGGCGTGGTCCAGCGCGCGCTGCACCTGGGGATGAAACTGTTCGTGCTCGAGCTTCTCGCCGGCGATCCATTTGGCGGCCGCGACCAGCGAGGGTTCGCGTTCCAGGTGGTGCACGTACCAGTCACGCGTGCTGGTGCTGCTGCTGCCGGCCGCGGCCTGCAGCGTCACCAGGGCTTCGAGCACGTCCAGCGACGGCGTCTGTTCGTAGATCTCCTGCAGCCTGGCCAGCACGGACACGGTGCGGCCGCTGGCCATGGCGGCCTGGGTCAGGGGCGCGGCGATCAGCGGGACGGCAGCGGGGCAGGCGCTCAGCGCCTCTTCCAGCGTGACGCAGGCCTGGGCGGCCTGGCCCTGCTGCATCTGCAGGCGGGCCAGTTCGATGCGCGCGCGCGGGGCCGTGGGGGCGGTGCTGATGGCCTGGGTCACCACGGCCTGCGCCTGTGTGACTTCGCCATGTGCCAGATGGGCGGCGGCCTGTTCGCAGAGGTAATGGGCCAGGCGGCTGCTGAAGCTGCCGTGCTCCGCGTCTTCAAGCTGGCGGGCGATCTCGGCGGCCTGCGGCCATTCGCGTGAGCGTTCGTAGTTGGCCAGGCGCGCCAGGCGGGCCTGGGCCTGGAAGGGCGTGCCTTCGAGTTTGACGAGCGCATCCTCGGCGCGGTCCAGCAGCCCGGCCTTGAGGTAGTCCAGCGCCAGGGCGTGCTGGGCGCGCTGGCGGTCGGTTTCGGACAGGTCACCGCGCGAGAGCAGGTGCTCATGCACGCGCACGGCGCGCTCGTACTCGCCGCGACGGCGGAAGAGGTTGCCCAGGGCGAAGTGCAGCTCGGAGGTGTCGGGGTCCTGCTGTACGGCCTCGATGAAGGCGTCGATGGCCTGGTCCTGCTGTTCGTTGAGCAGGAAGTTCAGGCCGCGGAAGTAGGCCTTGGGGTTGCGCCGGTTCTCGATGCGCAGCTGGCGCAGGTCCAGGCGGGAGGCCAGCCAGCCCAGGATGAAGGCGGCAGGCAGGCCGAGCAGGATCCAGCTCAGATCAAGATTCATGGGGTGGCTGCAAGGTGGAGAGGGAGAGCTGGCTTTCGGCCACGCTCAGACGGCGCGCCCGGCGCGCGGCGCGGCGCTGCTTGAGCCAGCGCGGCAGCATGGCCAGAACACCGGCGGTGAGGCCCAGGGCAAAGGCGGCCAGCAGGACCAGCACCAGCGGCGCCGTCCATTCGTGGCCGAAGAAGAGGTGCACGCTGACGTCCTGCTGGTTGTTCAGGGCGAAGGCGAGCAGGGCAAAAAAAATGGCTGCCCGCAGTATCCACTTCAGCAGCCATGTCAGTTGTTTCATCGAGGTCCCCCGGGTGAGGGCATTCTAGCGAGTAGGGAACTAGCTTTTCGGTTCGTCCGCCTGCATTTCGCTGGTGCGCTGGTCCACCGCTTCGCGCAGGGCCTTGCCCGGCTTGAAGTGGGGGACGCGCTTTTCGGGGATGGCCACGCTCTCGCCGCTGCGCGGGTTGCGTCCCATGCGCGGCGGCCTGCGGTTGATGGAAAAACTGCCGAAGCCGCGGATCTCGATACGGTGCCCGCGCACCAGTGCATCGTTCATCGCGTCCAGGATGGCCTTGACCGCGAACTCGGCGTCGCGGTGGGTCAGCTGCCCGAAACGGGCGGCCAGTTCTTCAACCAGGTCGGAGCGGGTCATAAGAGGATGACGTTCGCGTTGCTCACATGACCTCGCGCCTGCGGCGCATCGATGACGCGGGCTGCGCCCGCACGACTTCAGTCATTCTGTCATCGAAGCCGCGCGGCGGCGAGGTCATTTCGTCATCAGCTGTTGTTGTCCAGCTTGGCGCGCAGCAGGGCGCCCAGGCTGGTCGTTCCGGCGCTTTCGCGGGCCGATTGCTGGTTCAGGTTGGCCATGGCGCCCTGCTCGTCGGCCAGGTCCTTGGCCTTGATCGACAGCTGGATGTTGCGGGTCTTGCGATCCACGTTGACCACCACGGCGGTGACTTCGTCGCCTTCCTTCAGGACGTTGCGAGCGTCTTCCACGCGGTCACGCGAGATTTCGCTGGCGCGCAGGTAGCCCAGGATGTCCTGGCCCAGATCGATCTCGGCGCCACGGGCGTCGACGGTCTTGACCTTGCCGGTCACCGAGGAACCCTTGTCGTTCACGGACGTGAAGGTGGTGAAGGGGTCCTGGTCGAGCTGCTTGATGCCCAGGGAGATGCGCTCGCGGTCCACGTCCACGGCCAGCACGAGTGCCTCCACTTCCTGGCCCTTTTTGTAGTTGCGCACGGCGGCTTCGCCCGGCTCGTTCCAGGACAGGTCGGACAGGTGCACCAGGCCGTCGATGCCGGCAGCCAGGCCGACGAACACGCCGAAGTCGGTGATCGACTTGATCGGGCCCTTGACGCGGTCGCCGCGCTTGGTGTTCTGCGCGAATTCCTGCCAGGGGTTGGCCTTGCACTGCTTCATGCCCAGGCTGATGCGGCGCTTGTCTTCGTCGATTTCCAGGACCATGACTTCGACTTCGTCACCCAGGGCGACGATCTTCGAGGGAGCCACGTTCTTGTTGGTCCAGTCCATTTCTGAGACGTGCACCAGGCCTTCGATGCCCGGCTCGAGTTCCACGAACGCACCGTAGTCGGCGATGTTGGTGATCTTGCCGAACAGGCGGGTGCTGGTGGGGTAACGGCGGCTGACGCCCATCCACGGGTCGTCGCCCATCTGCTTCAGACCCAGGGACACGCGGTTCTTCTCGGTGTCGAACTTGAGGATCTTGGCGGTGATTTCCTGGCCAGCGGTCACCACTTCGGAGGGGTGACGCACACGGCGCCAGGCCATGTCGGTGATGTGCAGCAGGCCGTCGATGCCGCCCAGGTCCACGAAGGCGCCGTATTCGGTGATGTTCTTGACCACGCCCTGGACCACGGAACCTTCCTTGAGGTTCTGCATGAGCTTGGCGCGCTCTTCGCCCATGGAGGCTTCCACCACGGCGCGGCGGCTCAGCACCACGTTGTTGCGCTTGCGGTCGAGCTTGATGACCTTGAATTCCAGGGTCTTGTTCTCGTACGGAGACAGGTCCTTGGTCGGACGGGTGTCGACCAGCGAACCGGGCAGGAAGGCGCGGATGCCGTTGACCAGCACGGTCAGGCCGCCCTTGACCTTGCCGCTGGTGGTGCCGGTGACGAATTCGCCGGTTTCCAGGGCCTTTTCCAGGCTCATCCAGGAAGCCAGACGCTTGGCGGTGTCACGCGACAGGATGGTGTCGCCGTAACCGTTTTCGATGGAGCCGATGGCCACCGACACGAAGTCGCCCACCTGCACTTCGAGCACGCCCTGGTCGTTCTTGAATTCCTCGACGGGGACATAGGCCTCGGACTTGAGGCCGGCATTCACGACGACGAAGCCGTGTTCGAGACGAACGACTTCGGCGGTGATCACTTCACCCGGACGCATTTCGGTGCGTTGCAGGGATTCTTCAAACAGGGCGGCAAAAGATTCAGACATGTAATTTCCTAGACCATCTGGGCGTCCACGATGGGGATCGTGGCGTGACAGCCGCACCATTGCGACTGGGGTTTAGCTTTCGATGGCGTTGTGTGCGGATGATCCGCGGGTTAAGTTGTCGATCCACACGGCCGTGCGCTTAGCGAGCGCGAGGGGAGCCGGGTGGGCCTCTCCAGCCGCTCAGACAGGTCCGAAGGGCTGTTTGCCCTGCCACCAGTCCAGCACGAGATCCACCGACGCTTCAATCGAGAGATCCGAGTTGTCCAGCAACCGGGCGTCCTGTGCCGGCTTGAGAGGAGCGACGCTGCGGGACATGTCCCGGGCATCACGCGCTTCCAGATCGGCACGAAGGGTTTCGATTGTAGTCGAAAACCCCTTTGAAATCAACTGCTTATGGCGCCGTTCGGCCCGTTTGGCGGCGCTGGCGGTCAAAAACACCTTCAAGGGGGCGTCCGGGAAGATCACGGTGCCCATGTCGCGGCCGTCGGCCACCAGGCCGGGCAGGCGGGCAAAGCTGTGCTGCAGGGCCACCAGGGCCTTGCGCACGGCCGGCAGGGCCGAGACCTTGGAGGCGTTCATGCCGCCGTTTTCGCTGCGGATGGCGTGGCTGACGTCCTCGCCGTCCAGGAGCACGCGCTCACCTGCGAAACGCACCGGCAGGCGCTGGGCCAGGGCGGCAATGGCGGCTTCGTTTTCCGGCTCCAGGGCCAGGCCGGCGCGCAGGGCGGCCTGCGCGGTCACGCGGTAGAGGGCGCCGGAATCGAGGAAGTGGTAACCCAGGCGCTCGGCCAGCAGCGCGGCCAGGGTGCCCTTGCCCGAGGCGGTGGGGCCGTCCACGCAAAGGACGGGCACGGCGCCGCTTTGTGGCACGGTGACCGAAAACAGGGCCTCGAAGTAATCGGGGAAGGTCTTGGCCACGCACTTGGGGTCCAGGATGCGCACCGGCAGCCCGGCCGGGTTGAAGGCGGCCAGCGAGAAACACATGGCGACGCGGTGGTCGTCGTAGGTGTGGATGCTGGCGGCTTGCCAACCCGAGGTGACCAGGGGCGTGATGCGGATGTAGTCCGCGCCTTCCTCCACCGTGGCGCCGAGCTTGCGCAGCTCGGTGGCCATGGCGGCGATGCGGTCGGTCTCCTTGACGCGCCAGCTCGCGATATTGCGCAGGGTGCTGGGGCCGTCGGCGTACAGCGCCATGACGGCCAGGGTCATGGCGGCGTCGGGGATGTGGTTGCAGTCCAGGGCTATGGCCTTCAGGGGCCAGTTGCCCCGGCTGATTTCCAGCCAGTTGGGGCCACCCGTCACGCGCGCGCCCATCTGGCGGGCGGCCTCGACGAACTTGATGTCGCCCTGGATGGAGCTCTCCCCCACGCCCTCGATGCGCACCGGCCTGGCCGCGTCGGCGGCGATGGCGCCCAGGGCGATGAAGTAGCTGGCCGAGGAGGCGTCGGCCTCCACATGCAACACGCCCGGCGACTGGTAGCGGCTGCCGGCGGGGATGGTGAAGCGCTGCCAGCCCTCGCGTTTGACGTTGATGCCATAGCGCGAGAGGAGGTTGAGCGTGATCTCGATATAGGGCTTGGAGATGAGTTCGCCGACGACTTCGATCACGATGTCCTTGCTCGCGACGAGAGGCAGCGCCATCAGCAGGGCGGTCAGGAACTGGCTGGAGACGTCGCCACGGACCTTGATCGGGGCGTACAGCTGGAGGCTGGGGCGGCCGATGCGCAGCGGGGGGTAACCTTCGTTGCCGAGGTAGTCGATGGTGCAGCCCAGCGGGCGCAGCGCGTCGACCAGGTCGCCGATGGGGCGTTCGTGCATGCGCGGCACGCCCGAGAGCTCGAAGTCGCCGCCCAGCACGGCCAGTGCGGCGGTCAGCGGGCGCATGGCGGTGCCGGCATTGCCCATGAAGAACTTCAGGGCGGTGGCGGGCAGCTTGCCGTCCAGGCCGTCGATGACGATGGTGCTGCCCTCCTGCGCCACGCCGCAACCCAGCTGGCGCAGGGCGGCCAGCATGACACGGGTGTCGTCGGAGTCGAGCAGGTCGTGCAGTGTGGTGCGGCCGCGGCACAGGGCCGAGAGCAGCAGCACGCGGTTGGAGATGCTCTTGGAGCCGGGCAGTAGCACCCGGCCGTGCGCACCGGCCAGCGGCGGCAGGTCGAGAAAGGCAGTGGAGAACATCGGTGCGCTGGTTCTGCGCAATCAGCGACGGTTCTTGTTCATGCTCCAGTGGGCGCGGGCCTGGCTGGCCTGGCCGATCAGCTCTTCGAGCGCGTCGGCGTTGCCGTTGGAGATCATGAGTTCGAGCGCCTGCAGATTGCGCTGGAAGAGTTTGGACTGGGTCAGCAGTTCTTCACGGTTGGAGATCATGATGTCGCGCCAGATGTGCGGGTCGCTGGCGGCGATGCGCGTGAAATCACGGAAGCCGGGGCCGGCCAGGGAGAGAAAATCCCTGCCCTTGTTCTGGCCGGTGATGGAGTTCATCAGCGCGAAGGCGATCAGATGGGGCAGGTGGCTCACGGCGGCGAAGGCCGCGTCGTGCGCCTCGGGTGTCATCTTGAGCACATGGCAGCCCAGGGCGGACCAGACGTCGATGGCCTGCTGCACCTGGGGCGCATGGGTGCGGTCCAGCGGGGTGAGGATGATCTGCTTGCCCGAATACAGGTCGGGGTCGGCATGCTCCACGCCGGCCACCTCCTTGCCCGAAATGGGATGGGCCGGCACGAAGGAGCCGACCTGCTCGCGCAGGGCGCGGCGCGCGGCGTCGACCACGTCGCGTTTGGTCGAGCCCACGTCCATGATCAGCATCTGCGGCGTGACCAGGTGCTTGATGGCCTTGAAGGTGGCCTCGGTGGCCGAGACCGGCACCGCGATCAGCACGATGTCCGCGCCCGAGACGGCCAGCAGGGCCGAGGGGGCTTCGACGTCGATCACGCCCATGGCGCGGGCACGCTCGGTGGTGGAGGGTGACTTGCTGTAGCCCACCACGCGCTTGACCAGTCCGGCGCGTTTGAGCGCCAGGGCAAATGAACCGCCCATGAGGCCGCAACCGATCAGACCCAACTGTTCAAACATCATTCACTCACCGGATAGGTGCCCAACACCTTGTAGAACGCGCACAGGCTTTGTAGCTCTTGAAGCGCGGCTGCGACATGGGGCTGGGACGTGTGGCCCTGGATGTCGATGTAGAAATAGTATTCCCATTGGCCCGAACGTGCCGGGCGCGATTCGAAGCGGGTCATGGACACGCCGTGTTTCTTCAGGGGAACCAGCAGGTCGTGCACCGCGCCCGGGCGGTTGGGCACCGAGACGATCAGGCTCACGCAGTCCTTGCCCGAGGCTTCCGGCGTCGCCAGGGTCTGGGGCAGGCAGACCACGGCAAAACGGGTGCGGTTGTAGGCGTCGTCCTGGATCGCATGGGCCACCACATGCAGGCCGAACTCGCTGCCCGCGCGTTCGCTGGCGATGCCGGCCCAGGCCGGGTTGGTCGTGGCCAGGCGCGCGCCCTCGGCGTTGCTGGCCGCGGCGTGGCGCTCGGCGTGCGGCAGGTGGGTGTTGAGCCAGTTCTGGCACTGGGCCAGGGCCTGGGGATGGGCGTAGACGGCCGTGATGCCTTCGAGCGAGTCGCTCTGGCGCAGCAGGTTGTGGCGCACCAGCAGGCTGGTCTCGCCGATCACGTGCAGGGGCGAGGCCAGGAAGAGGTCGAGCGAGCGCGAGACCATGCCTTCGGTGGAGTTCTCCATGGGCACCACGCCGTACTGGGCGCTGCCCGCGGCGGTGGCGCGGAAGACCTCGTCGATGCTGCCGCAGGGCATGCGCTCGATGCTGGAGCCGAAGAATTGCAGGGAGGCCTGCTCGCTGAAGGTACCGGCCGGGCCCAGATAGGCTACGCGCTGCGGCGCTTCGAGGGCGCGGCAGGCCGACATGATCTCGCGCCAGATGCTGGCCACGCTCTCGCGCTTGAGCGGCCCGGCGTTGCCGGTCTGCAGACCGGCGATGACCTGGGCTTCGCGCTCGGGGCGGAAGACGGGTGAGCCTTCGACCTTCTTGATCTCGCCGACCTCGTGCGCCAGCGCGGCACGGCGGTTCAGCAGGGCCAGCAGTTCCTGGTCCAGCGCGTCGATCTGGGTGCGCAGTTGGGGGAGGGTCTTGGCCATGAACGGATCAGCTATGTGTACGTTCGAATTCTCGCATGTACTCGATCAGCACCCGCACGCCTTCGAGCGGCATGGCGTTGTAGATGCTGGCGCGCATGCCGCCCACCGATTTGTGACCCTTGAGCTGCAGCAGGCCGGCTGCCTTGGCGCCGGCGAGGAAGGCTTCGTTGCGCGACTCGTCGCGCAGGAAAAAAGGCACGTTCATGCGCGAGCGGCAGTCCTTGCTCACCTTGTTTACGTAGAACTGCGAGCCGTCGATGGCTTCGTAGAGCAGTTTGGCCTTGGCGATGTTGCGCGCTTCGATGGCCGGCACGCCGCCCAGCTTCTTGAGCCACTGGAAGACCAGGCCGGCCATGTAGATGGCGTAGGTCGGCGGGGTGTTGAACATGGACTGGTTATCGGCCACGGTCTTGTAGTCGAAGGCGCTGGGGCAGGCGGGCAGGGCATGGCCCAGCAGGTCTTCGCGCACCACGACCAGGGTCAGGCCGGCCGGGCCGAGGTTTTTCTGCGCGCCGCCGAAGGCCAAACCCACGCGCGACCAGTCCGTGGGGCGCGAGGCGACCTGGGAGGAAAAATCGACCACCAGCGGAGCGTCCGAGCCCAGGGCTCTGAGGTCCGGCAGTTCGTGGAACTCGACGCCGTGGATGGTCTCGTTGGAGCAGAGGTGCACGTAGCTCGCGTCGAGGCTGAGCTTCCAGCTCCTGGGGTCGGGCAGCTGCGTGAAGTGATGGGCCTCATCGGTGGCGGCCACGTTCACCTTGCAATACCTGCGCGCTTCCTCGATGGACTTCTGGCTCCAGCTACCGGTCAGCACGAAATCGACCGTGCCGCCTGGTTTCAGGCCACAGAGGTTCAGCGGCACGATGGCGTTTTCCGCCAGGCCGCCGCCCTGCATGAAGAGGATGTGGAAGTTCTTCGGCACTCCGAGCAGCTCGCGCAGGTCGGCCTGGGCCTGCTCGTAGATGCTGATGAACTCCTTGCCGCGGTGGCTCATCTCCATCACGCCCATGCCGCTGCCGTGCCAGTCCAGCATTTCGCCGGCGGCCTGCTGCAGCACTTCGGGCGCGATGGCGGCGGGGCCGGCGGAGAAGTTGTAGGGACGCTGCATCAGGAGGAAGCGCCCTCTGCTGCGTCGCCGGTCTCACCTTCGCCATCGCTGCCGTTGGCGTCGTTCTCCACGATGCGCTGCAGGCCGCTGAGTTTGGCGCCCTCGTCCAGGCCGATCAGGGTCACCCCCTGAGTGGCACGGCCGAGTTCGCGGATTTCGCTGACACGGGTGCGCACCAGCACGCCCTTGTCGGTGATGAGCATGATCTCGTCGTCGGTGTGCACCAGCGTGGCCGCCACGACCTTGCCGTTGCGCTCGCTCTGCTGGATGGCGATCATGCCCTTGGTGCCGCGGCCATGGCGCGTGTACTCGGTGATGGAGGTGCGCTTGCCATAGCCGTTCTCGGTGGCGGTCAGCACACTCTGCTGTTCGTCCTCGGCCACCAGCATGGCGATCACGCGCTGGTTGTCTTCCAGCATCATGCCGCGCACGCCGCGTGCATTGCGGCCCATGGGGCGCACGTCGTCCTCGTCGAAGCGCACGGCCTTGCCGCCATCGCTGAACAGCATGACGTCGTGTTTGCCGTCGGTCAGCGAGGCGCCGATCAGGAAGTCACCCGGGTCCAGGTCCACGGCGATGATGCCGGCCTTGCGCGGGTTGCTGAACTCGTCCAGCGCGGTCTTCTTGACCGTGCCCATGGAGGTCGCCATGAACACGTAGTGGTCGGCCGGGAAGCTTCGGTTGTCACCGGTCAGCGGCAGCACCACGTTGATCTTCTCCCCCTCTTGCAGCGGGAACATGTTGACGATGGGGCGGCCGCGCGAGCCGCGCGAGCCGGCGGGCACTTCCCAGACCTTGAGCCAGTACAGGCGGCCGCGGTTGGAGAAGCACAGGATGTAGTCGTGCGTGTTGGCGATGAAGAGCTGGTCGATCCAGTCGTCTTCCTTGGTCGCCGTGGCCTGCTTGCCGCGGCCGCCGCGCTTCTGGGCCCGGTATTCGGACAGGGGCTGGCTCTTGATGTAGCCGGCGTGGCTGAGCGTCACCACCATGTCGGTGGGCGTGATCAGGTCCTCGGTGGCCAGGTCCTGGGCGTTGTGCTCGACCTGGCTGCGGCGCGCGCCGACCTTGCCCTGGCCGAACTCCTGCTTGATGGCGCCCAGCTCTTCACCAATGATGATGGCCACGCGCTCGGGCCTGGCCAGGATGTCGAGCAGGTCCTCGATCTCGGCCATGACCTCCTTGTACTCGGTCACGATCTTGTCCTGCTCCAGACCGGTCAGGCGCTGCAGGCGCATCTGCAGGATTTCCTGGGCCTGCGTGTCGGACAGGCGGTACAGGCCGTCGTTGCCCATGCCGTAGTTCTTCTCCAGCCCTTCGGGGCGGTAGTCGTCGGCGTTGACCACGCCGCCGTCGGCGCGGCTGCGGGTGAGCATCTCGCGCACCAGCTTGCTGTCCCAGGGCCTGGACATCAGCTCGGCCTTGGCCACCGGCGGGGTGGGGGCGTTGCGGATGATGGCGATGAAATCGTCGATGTTGGCCAGAGCGACGGCCAGGCCTTCGAGCACGTGGCCACGGTCGCGCGCCTTGCGCAGATTGAACACCGTGCGGCGGCTCACCACTTCGCGGCGATGGTCCAGGAAGACCTCGATCAGGTCCTTCAGATTGCACAGCTTGGGCTGGCCGTTGATCAGGGCCACCATGTTCATGCCGAAGGTGTCCTGCAGCTGGGTCTGCTTGTACAGGTTGTTGAGCACCACCTCGGGGACTTCGCCGCGCTTGAGCTCGATCACCACGCGCATGCCCGATTTGTCGGATTCGTCCTGGATATGGCTGATGCCTTCGATCTTCTTCTCGTGCACCAGCTCGGCAATGCGCTCCAGCAGGGTTTTCTTGTTGACCTGATAAGGCAGCTCGTCGACGATGATGGACTGGCGCTGGCCCTTGTCGATGTCCTCGAAGTGGCAGCGTGCGCGCATCACCACGCGGCCGCGGCCGGTGCGGTACCCCTCCTTGACGCCGGTCATGCCATAGATGATGCCGGCGGTGGGGAAGTCGGGCGCCGGGACGATCTCCATCAACTCGTCGATGGAGGCCTCGGGGTTGCGCAGCAGGTGCAGGCAGCCGTCCACCACCTCGTTGAGGTTGTGCGGCGGGATGTTGGTGGCCATGCCCACCGCGATGCCACCCGATCCGTTGACCAGCAGATTGGGCAGGCGGCTGGGCAGGACCAGGGGCTCTTTTTCCGAGCCGTCGTAGTTGGGGCCGAAGTCGACGGTTTCCTTGTCGATGTCGCCCAGCATCTCATGCGCGATCTTGGCCAGGCGGATCTCGGTATATCGCATGGCGGCGGCGCTGTCGCCGTCGACCGAGCCGAAGTTGCCCTGGCCGTCCACCAGCATGTGGCGCATGGAGAAGTCCTGGGCCATGCGCACGATGGTGTCGTAGACCGACTGGTCGCCGTGCGGGTGGTATTTGCCGATGACGTCGCCGACGATACGCGCCGACTTCTTGTAGGCGCGGTTCCAGTCGTTGTTGAGCTCGTGCATCGCGTAGAGCACACGCCGGTGCACCGGCTTGAGACCATCACGCGCATCGGGCAGGGCCCGGCCGACGATCACGCTCATGGCGTAGTCGAGGTAACTGCGACGCATCTCCTCTTCGAGGCTGATGGGCAGGGTTTCCTTGGCGAATTGGGTCATGGAAGAGGTGGGCTCGGGCGTAGGCAATCCGCGATTCTAAAGTGCCGGCCATGTGGCATGGCTGCAACAGACGGTCGGCAGACCCAGCAGACATGCGCCCGCGCCGGCTTGGGCCGGTTGACCCCTCATTTTGATATGGCACAATGCGCAAGACAGTCAAGTGGCGCTCATCACCATGAATGCCTTCCATTTATCCGCCGTGCCGCTCAGGCCCCAATCCGCTAGAGGAGAACCATGAAGAAACTGAATTCCGTGGCAGCCCTGTTTGCTGCAGTCGCACTTGTGATGGCCGGTTGCGCGTCCACCCCCGAACCCGAGCCGGCACCGAAGGCTGCCCCCGCTGCTCCGGCTCCTGCGCCGGCCCCGGCTCCCGCACCTGCGCCGGCCCCCGCTCCGGCCGCTCCCAAGGCTCCGCCGCCGCCGGCCGCCGTCAAGGTGACCTACGCCGCCGACACCTTCTTCGACTTCGACAAGGCCGTCATCAAGGCCGACGCCAAGGCCAAGCTGGATGACCTGGCCGAGAAGGTCAAGGGCATCAACCTGGAAGTGATCATCGCCGTGGGTCACACCGACTCCATCGGTACCGATGAGTACAACCAGAAGCTGTCGGTCAAGCGTGCCGAAGCCGTGAAGGCCTACCTGACCTCCAAGGGCATCGACAAGAACCGTGTCTACACCGAAGGCAAGGGCGAAAAGCAGCCCGTGGCCGACAACCGTACTGCCGAAGGCCGCGCCAAGAACCGCCGCGTGGAAATCGAAGTGGTCGGCACCCGTCCCAACAAGTGATCTTCGGATGACTTGAAACAAACCCCGCCTCGGCGGGGTTTGTTGCTTCTGGGCGCTGCATTTGTGTTCTGTCCGATAATTTGAAGCATGACGTCTACCGTGAACGCCGATCCGGCCGAACTGGCCAAGTTTTCCGAGCTGGCCCACCGCTGGTGGGACCCCGAGAGCGAATTCCGCCCCCTGCACCAGATCAACCCCTTGCGGCTGGACTGGATCAACGGCCTGGCGCCCCTGGCCGGACAGCATGTGCTGGACATCGGCTGCGGCGGCGGCATTCTGTCGGATTCGATGGCGCGCAAGGGCGCACGGGTGACCGGCATTGATCTCTCGTCCAAGGCGCTCAAGGTGGCCCAGCTGCACGCGCTGGAAGCCGCGACGCCCAACGTGAACTACCGCGAGATCAGCGCCGAGGCGCTGGCGGCCGAAAAGCCGGCCAGCTTTGACGTGGTGACCTGCATGGAGATGCTGGAGCACGTGCCCGATCCGTCTTCCGTGGTGCAGGCCTGCGCCACCCTGGTCAAGCCTGGGGGGTGGGTGTTTTTCTCCACCATCAACCGCAACCCCAAGTCCTTCCTCTTCGCCATCGTCGGCGCGGAGTACCTGCTGAACCTGCTGCCGCGTGGCACGCATGAATACGCCAAGATGATCCGTCCCAGCGAGCTCGCGCGTTACTGCCGCCAGGCCGGCCTGGAACCGGGGCTCACGCGCGGCATGGAATACAACCCCCTGACCCGACGCTACTGGCTCAGCGGCGATACCAGCGTCAACTACCTGCTGGCCACACGCAGGCCGGAACTGTGATGAAGTCTTTTGCCGGCATCGAGGCCGTCCTGTTCGATCTGGACGGCACCCTGATCGACAGCGCCCCCGACCTGGGCGCGGCTGCCGACCAGATGCGCACAGCCCGGGGCCTGCCGCCGCTGCCGCTGGAGCTTTACCGTCCCATGGCCGGGGCCGGCGCGCGCGGCATGATCGGTGTGGCCTTTGGCCTCACGCCCGAAGACCCGGGCTACAACGATCTGCGCGAGGAGTTCATGGCCAACTACGAACGCTGCATGACAGCACGCACCTGCGCCTTTGCCGGCATCCCCGAACTGTTAGAGGCGCTGTTGCAGCGCGACCTGGCCTGGGGTGTGGTGACCAACAAGATCGAGCGTTTCACGCTGCCGCTCACCAGCGCCATGCCCCTGTTCGCCAGTGCGCGCGCCATCGTCGCCGGCGACACCACAAGGCATCCCAAGCCGCATCCTGCGCCCTTGTTCGAGGCGGCACGCCGTCTGGACCTGGATCCCCGGCGTTGCCTCTATGTGGGCGACGATGAGCGCGACATCGTGGCGGGTCTGGCCGCCGGCATGGGCACGGTGGCCGCCACCTATGGCTACCTGGGCCAGAAGGGCGATGTGGCCAGCTGGGGGGCCCATGCCACGATCAATTCCCCGGCCGAACTCTTGCAATTGCTCGAACAGGACTAAAATAGGAGCCTTGGGGCTGCATTGGTTTCGACGTGGGTTCGGACGCGATGTGGTGCATGTCGAGCTGAATGTGCTCGTAAAACTGATTCAAAAAACCTAACTGCAAACGACGAACGTTTCGCACTCGCTGCTTAATTGCCAGTGAGCTTTACAACAGCAGGCCGATGGGCTGGGCAAGGGGGCGCAAGCCTCCCGGCTGTAAAGATAATTTCATCGGCTGGTCCGGGGCTGGGTACCTTAGCAGCGGACGAGAAAATAGGGTGCTGGCGGCTGGCATAGCGTGCGACTGCGCGATGCCAGTGGCGAGATCCAAATCAGACCGCTAAACATGTAGATCTGCTCGAACAAGGCTTGCGGACGGGGGTTCAAATCCCCCCAGCTCCACCATACACAAGCCCCAACCGTTCTCGGTTGGGGCTTTTTCTTGTCCTGACAGGGCGTTGCTCAGCGCAGCTCGCCCGAGCGGCTGTCCAGCGGGGCAACGAAAGAGTCGTGTTTCCACGTCGTGGACAGCTGGCTCTCGTAGGCTTCGTGGCTGTGCGGGTCGGCCGTGAAGAGGGCGTCCAGGCGGGCGAATTCGCTGGCGGTCGGCTGGTTGCCACGCTGGCGCGAGAGCGCGGCCTTGAGGTTGGCGCGGGTCTGGTTGAACTCGGTTTCGGTACGCACGCGTTCCAGTTCTTCCTTGAGCACAGCCTGTTCGCCCAGGAAGGCGGCGCGGATGGTGCTGAGGCTGGGCAGGTGTTCGGGATCGACCACCCAGTAACGGATATTGCACTGCGAGAGCAGGGTGTGCTTGAGGGTCTGGTTGCTCAGCGACAGGCCCTGCGGGCCCGGCACGTCAACGCAGCCGACCACCTGGCCCTCGGCATTGCAGATGGTGAAGGTGCAGTACACACCACTGAGGATCTGGAACCAGTGCTGGCCTTCCTCGCGGACCTGCGGCATGGTGAAGCGCGTCACCGGCAGCTTGACCATGACGTGATGGTCCTGGAAGGCGCGCAGCATCCAGCGCCAGACCAGTCGCTCCCGGCTGTTCACCAGGGCGCGTACCGTCAGCGGCCATTTGCGCGGGATGCGTCGCTTGGCCAGATCCTTTTTTTTCAGGTGCGCGGCATAGGCGTACGCACCCAGTGCGCCGCTCACGGCCATCAGCCCTGCGACTATCATCCACCCTGTGTACCCGTTCATATGCAGCGGTATCGTTGTTTGTGAAAAGTGTAAGGTCTACAGCCCCTATCCTGAACCAGTTAAGCGAAGTTGGAGCACGTTGGAGGGGCTTTGGAATGAACTTTTGCACGGAATCGTGCGCTGATTACAGAGTCCGGGTGCTGATTCGCTACACTTTTTGTGCCTTCCAGGCACGCCAGACGTGCCCCAGAGACCTTTTCATGCAATTGCAGGACATTCTTTACGCCCAGGGCTTTGGGACCCGCCGGGTTTGCGCCGGCCTGATCCAGCAGGGCCATGTGGCCGTCTACCCCGTCAGCGGGGCAGGGGCCGCCGAAGTCTGTACCGAGGCGGCGGCCGAGTTCGACGACGAGGGGCTGCGCTTGCGTGTGCAGGGGCTGGAATGGGCCTGCCACCGGCGTGCCTGCATCATGCTGCACAAACCGGCAGGCATCGAGTGCTCGCAAAAACCCTCGGCCTGGCCCAGCGTCTACACCCTCCTGCCGGCGCCGCTGCGCCAGCGCCCCAACAAGGGCGCCGTGCAGGGGGTGCAGGCCATCGGCCGGCTCGACCAGGACACCACGGGCCTGCTGCTGCTGACCGACGATGGGCAGCTCATCCACCGTCTGGCCGCGCCACGCCATGAGGTGCCCAAGGTCTACGAGGTCATGCTCAAGCACCCGGCCGGCGAGCGCGAACTGCAGTTGCTGCTGTCCGGTGTGGTGCTGGACGACGATCCGCGGCCGGTGCGTGCTGCTGCCTGCGAACTCATCGACCCGCAGCACCTGCGGCTGACGCTGACGGGGGGCAAGTACCACCAGGTCAAGCGCATGGTGGCGGCCGTGGGCAACCGGGTCGAGACCTTGCACCGTTCCCGGATCGGTGGCCTCCAACTGCCGGCCGACCTGGCCCCGGGTCAGTGGCGCTGGTTGGAAGCCGCGGACCTCGCGTTGATCCCGGTCTGAGCTGGACTGGCTCATGTCGCCTGCGCCTGACGTACATCAAGCCCTGGAGGTCAATGAGTGCATGGCGGCCGCTACACTTGTGGCTTCACAGCCCCGAGTGTTCCATGCTGCAGTTTTCCCCCCGTGCCTTCGTCTTCCTGCTGGTCCTCACGGCCGGGGCCTCCATGGCACAGTTGCAGCCGGCGCCGATCTTCGTGCTCAACTCCAAGGACGCCGATGTGAGCGTGATCGACCCGGTGAGCTGGAAGGAGATCAAGCGCTTTGCCACTGGCAAGGAGCCGCACCACCTCTATCTGACGCCGGATGAGAAGTCGCTCATCATCGCCAATGCCTTCAGCGACACCCTGACCTTCGTCGACCCGCGCACTGCCGAGGTGCAGCGCACCGTGCGCGGCATCCTCGATCCCTACCAACTCAGGTTTTCGCCTGACATGCAGTGGTTTGTCACGGCCGCCAACCGGCTCAACCATGTGGACATCTACCGCTGGGATGGCCGCGACCTGACGCTGGCCAAGCGCGTTCCCACCGGCAAGACCCCCAGCCATATCTGGATCGACAGCAAGAGCACCACGGCTTACGTGTCCATGCAGGACAGCGACGAGCTGGTGGCCATCGATCTGCAGCGCCAGCAACTGCTCTGGCGCATCAAGACCGGCCCCCTGCCGGCCGACGTGTTTGGCACGCCTGACGACCGCTTTCTGCTGGTCGGCCTGACCGGCGGCGAGGGGGTGGAGGTCTATGACCTGGCCATGCCGCTGCCGGCCCTCACGCAGATGATCCCGACCGGCGCGGGCGCGCACGCCTTTCGCGCCGTGGGCGACCGCCGACATGTGCTGGTGAGCAACCGCGTGGCCAACACCATCAGCAAGATCGACTACAAGGCCATGGCCGTCGTGGACCAGTACCCCGGCCCCGGCGGACCGGACTGCATGGACCTGACGGCCGATGGCCGTTACATCCTGCTGTCGTCGCGCTGGGCGCAGAAGCTCAGTGTGGTCGACACGGTGACGCGCCAGGTCGTGCGTCAGGTGCGGGTGGGCAAGTCGCCGCACGGTGTCTGGACCCTGGACCATGCGCCGCGCCAATAGCCTCTGCGCTGGCTGGCTGGCAGCCCTGCTGCTGGTGCTTTCGCCGGCCCATGCGCAGGACTGCCCCCGACCGTTGTACCTGACCTTCGACACCGGCCACATGGGCGTGGCCGAGCACGTCGCCGAGGTCTTGCGTCGCCAGCGGGTGCACGTCACCTTCTTCGCGGCCGACGAACGCACCCGGGTGGGCGATGGCAGCCTGGGCATGCACTGGGCCGCCTGGTGGCGCGAGCGCGCGGGCGAGGGGCATGAGTTCGCCTCCCATACGCTGGACCACGTCTACTGGCGCGCCGACCTGCCGCAGCCCGACGGCAGCGTGAAGTTCCGCGTGCGGGCATCGGCGGGTGCGCAGGCCGACCGGGACCAGGTCTGGACGGCGGCACAGTACTGCGCCGCCATCGAGGCGGCTTCGGCCCGCCTGCAGCAACTCACGGGCCGCGCCCCCTTGCCCTTGTTTCGCGCCCCCGGGGGCAAGACTTCGCCGGCCCTGCTGGCGGCCGCGCGCCAGTGTGGCTACCAGCACGTGGGCTGGGCAACGGCCGGCTTCCTGGGTGACGAATTGCCCAGCGAGACCTACCCCAATGACGCGCTGCTGGAAAAGGCGCTGCGCAACATCCGTGCGGGTGACGTGCTGATGGCACACCTGGGCATCTGGTCGCGCCGTGATCCCTGGGCGCCCGCCGTGCTCGAACCCCTGATCGTGGGGCTCAAGGCCCGGGGTTTCTGTTTTCGCACCCTGCGCGAGCATCCGGATTACCGCGCCTGGATCGCAGGGCGCGCGCCGGCCGGGAAATAATCGGGCATGGACACGCTGGTCAACGCCTTCAACGATCTGCAGCAGTGGCTGTTCGAGGCCCTGGTACAGCCTGTGGTCTTCGCCATCGGTCTGGGCAACCGGCTGGAAGATGCCTACGACGGAACCGGCTGGCTGCTGGTGGGCCTGTTGCAATTGGCCGTGATGCTGGTGGTGGTGGTGCCGCTGCAGCGCTGGCGGCCGGTGGAGCCGGTGAGCGACCGTGCGGCCGTCCGTGTCGACGTGCTCTACACCCTGATCCATCGCCTGGGCCTGTTCCGCCTGGTGCTGTTCTTCACGCTGACGCCGCTGCTCGACGACTTGATCGGCCTGCTGCGTGTGGCGGGGCTGCCGACCCTGCACCTGGACGATCTGTGGCCCGGCGTGACCGACCTGCCCCTGGTCAGCCTGTTGATGTACCTGGTGGTGATGGATTTCTTCGACTACTGGCTGCATCGCGGCCAGCATCACATCGGGTGGTGGTGGCGGCTGCACGCCTTGCACCACTCGCAGCGGCAGATGACAGTCTGGAGCGATAACCGCAATCACCTGCTGGACGACCTGATCCGCGACCTGCTGCTGGTCACCCTGGCCCAGCTGATCGGCGTGGCCCCGGGACAGTTCGTGGCCATCGTGGCCTTCACCCAGCTCAGCGAGAGTTTCCAGCACGCCAATCTGCGCCTGTCCTTCGGCCACTGGGGCGAGCGCCTGTGGATCAGCCCGCGCTTTCACCGGGTGCACCACAGCATCGGCATCGGCCACGAGTCGCCGGGAAGAGTGCTCGGCGGGCATAACTTCGGCGTGCTGCTGCCCTGGTGGGACATGCTCTTCGGCACCGCCAACTTCGAGCTGCGCTACGACCCCACCGGCGTCCGTGATCAGGTGGAGCGGGGGCGTGACTACGGGGATGGCTTCTGGGCCCAGCAGTGGTTGGGGCTCAAACGCCTCGTCGGTCGCGCCTGACACATTGGCCAAGGGCAGGCCACGGTATGCTTGCCGGTATGACACTCTTCCTGGACTCTTTCTGGCGTGCTCTGGCCTACTGCCTGCAGCCGCGTGTGATCGCCCTGTCCTTGCTGCCCCTGGCGCTGCTCGCCGCCTTGAGCGTGGGCCTGTCCTGGCTGTTCTGGGAGGATGCGGTGCTGGGGCTGCAGGTCTGGCTGTCGGACTGGGCGCTGATGGACAGCCTGTTCCGCTGGCTCGACAGCGTGAACATGGGCCACCTGCGCAATGTGCTGGCGCCGCTGCTGCTGATCATGCTGGTGCTGCCGCTGGTGATCGTGCTGTCCCTGCTCACCGTGGCCTGGCTGGCCACGCCGGCCCTCGTCAGACTGGTGGCCGAACGTCGTTTCGCAGGGCTGGCACAGCGGCGTGGTGGCAGCTTCGTGGGCAGCCTGGTGCAGGGCCTGGGCTCGGCGCTGCTCGCCTTGCTGGCCCTGATCCTGACCCTGCCGCTGTGGCTGATCCCCCCGCTGGTGATCGTGCTGCCGCCCCTGGTCTGGGGCTGGCTGACCTCGCGTGTCATGGTCTACGACGCCCTGGCCCAACATGCCAGCCAGGCCGAGCGTGAAGAACTGATGCGGCGGCACCGCTACTGGCTGCTGGGCATCGGTGTGGTCAGTGGCTACATGGGCGCGGCGCCCGGCCTCATCTGGGCGGTCGGCGCCATGGCGGTGGTGCTCGCGCCCTTGCTGGTGCCGCTGGCGATCTGGATCTACACCTTTGTTTTCATCTTCGCCGCGCTCTGGTTCACCCATTACGGTTTGGCAGCACTCGCTGCCCTGCGTGCTGAACCCCTGTCGGCCGCCACTCCAGCGTCGGCGGCACTGCCGCAGTCCATCTCTTCGACCGACACCGATGTCTGACGTACCTTTTTCCTTCGGCCTGATCATCATCGGCGACGAAATCCTCTCCGGCAAGCGCGCCGACAAGCACCTGCCCAAGGTGATCGAGCTGCTGCAGGCGCGCGGCCTGCAACTCGCACACGCCGACTACGTGGGTGACGATCCGGCGCGCATCACGGCCACACTGGCGCGCGCCTTCGACTCGGGTTCGGTGGTGTTCTCGTGCGGCGGCATCGGTGCCACGCCGGACGACCACACGCGCCAGTGCGCGGCGCGTGCCCTGGGCGTGGAGCTCGCCCTGCACCCGCAGGCCGAAGGGCTGATCCGCGAGCGCATGCAGGATGTGGCGCGCGAACAGGGCGTGCCCTATGTGCCGGACCGCGCCGACAACGTGCACCGTCTCAACATGGGCGTGTTCCCGACCGGCGCCCACATCATTCCCAATCCCTACAACAAGATCCCGGGTTTCAGCTGCGCCTCGCCTTCGGGCCGTGGCGCGGTCCATTTCGTGCCGGGTTTTCCGGTGATGGCCTGGCCCATGATCGAGTGGACGCTGGACACGCTGTACGCCCCGCTGTTCCACCGCCATGCCTGGCGGGAGCAGTCGGTCATCGTCTATGGCGCCATGGAAGCCGCGCTGACGCCGCTCATGGAGGCGATCGAGGCGCGGCATGCCGGTGTCAAGGTCTTCAGCCTGCCCAGCGTCGACCACCCACAGCATGGCCGTCACATCGAGCTCGGCGTCAAGGGCAGCCCGGAACTGACCCCGGAGGCCTATGCCGCCCTCTTGACAGGCTTGCGCGAGCAAGGTGCCAAGCTCGGCCCTGAATTGGTGCGAAATCAATAAATTGCCATTCTGGTGCCAATTGATTGCACCAAAATAGTGCCATCATGGTGAAAGTTTCTGCTTCGGTGCGTTCACGGCCTCTCGAAGGTTCAGAAACTCAGGGCAAAATACCGAATCCGACGCAAGCCGGCTTCAGTTGGATTGGCACAGAAACTGCATTCTTGTGCCTGCGTAACTTTTAATCAACCTTCCTAGCAGGAGTACCAGATGGCCAAGACCGTCGCAGACGTGATGAAGATGGTGAAGGAAAACGAAGTCAAGTTTGTTGATTTCCGCTTCACCGACACCCGTGGCAAGGAACAGCACGTGACCGTGCCGATTTCCCACTTCGACGAAGACAAGTTCACCTCGGGCCACGCCTTTGACGGTTCGTCCATCGCCGGCTGGAAGGGCATCGAGGCTTCGGACATGCAGCTCATGCCCGACCCGAACACCGCCAACATCGATCCCTTCTTCGAAGAAACCACCCTGTTCCTGCAGTGCGACGTGGTCGAACCCAGCGACGGCAAGGCCTATGACCGCGACCCGCGTTCGATCGCCAAGCGCGCTGAGGCCTATCTGAAGGCTTCCGGCATCGGCGACACCGCCTACTTCGGCCCCGAACCCGAATTCTTCATCTTCGACGGCGTGCGTTGGGCCAACGAACCCGGCAACGTGATGTTCGCCATCGACGAGTACGAAGCCCCCTGGAACAGCGGCAAGCAGCTCGAAGGCGGCAACCGCGGCCACCGCCCCACCACCAAGGGCGGCTACTTCCCGGTGCCCCCGGTCGACAGCACGCAGGACATGCGCGCCGAGATGTCCCTGATCCTCGAATCCCTGGGCATCCCGGTCGAAGTGTTCCACCACGAAGTGGCGGGCGCCGGCCAGAACGAGCTGGGCACCAAGTTCAGCACGCTGGTGCAGCGTGCCGACTGGACGCAGAACCTGAAGTACGTGGTCTGGAACGTGGCCAACGCCTACGGCAAGACCGCCACCTTCATGCCCAAGCCCTACGCGGGCGACAACGGCTCGGGCATGCACGTGCACCAGTCCATCTGGAAGGACGGCAAGAACCTGTTCGCCGGTGACGGCTACGCCGGCCTGAGCGATTTCGCCCTGTACTACATCGGCGGCATCATCAAGCACGCCCGTGCCCTGAACGCCATCACCAACCCCGGCACCAACAGCTACAAGCGCCTCGTGCCCGGTTTCGAAGCCCCGGTGAAACTGGCCTACAGCTCGCGCAACCGTTCCGCTTCCATCCGCATCCCCTTCGTGGCCAACCCCAAGGGTCGCCGTATCGAGGCGCGTTTCCCCGATCCGTCCGCCAACCCCTACCTGGCCTTCTCGGCCCTGATGATGGCGGGTCTGGACGGCGTGGAAAACAAGATCCACCCGGGCGAAGCCGCCACCAAGGACCTGTACCACCTGCCCCCGGAGGAGGACAAGCTGGTGCCGACCGTCTGCCACAGCCTGGACCAGGCCCTGGACTACCTGGACAAGGACCGTGGCTTCCTGACCAAGGGTGGTGTGTTCACCGATTCCATGCTGGACGCCTACATCGAGCTCAAGATGGGCGAAGTCACGCGCTTCCGCATGGCGCCGCACCCGGTCGAGTACGACATGTACTATTCCCTGTAAAGGGGCGACCGCAGGCTGTGATTCGTTACAGCCTGTCGCAAAAAAAGGACGGCTTGGGCCGTCCTTTTTCTTTTCCGTGAACTTTCGGGGTTTGATTTTTGGCGCGAATAGTCGATACTCTCAGACCGTCCCTGCATTTCCGATGTGCGGAGAACCCTATGAAGAAGCCTTTACTGATGTCGTTGACAGCTACGCTTTTCGTAGCAGGGCTGGCTGTGGCCGGTCCGGCCCAGGCCCAGGGCCGTATCTACCGTTGCGGCAATGAGTACACCAACACCGTCCAGCCCGGTCAGAAGGGCTGCAAGCTGCTTGAAGGCGGCAACGTGACCGTGGTGCAGCGTCCGCGCGCGACGGAGACGGTCCGCCTGGCCTCGGCCGGTCAAGATGGCACGCGCGTCGATGGTGTGCTGCAGCGCCAGCGCGACGCAGATGCCCGCCAGATCCTGGAAGCCGAACTGCGCAGGGCCGAGGCTCGCCAGGCCGAACTGCTCCAGGAATACAACAACGGTGAGCCGGAAAAAATGGGGCCGGAGTTCCGCAACCACCAGAAGTACCTGGACCGGGTGAGCGAGCTCAAAGCCAGCATCGAACGCAATGAGAGCGACCAGGCCGGTCTGCGCCGCGAACTCGATCGCCTTCCTGAGTCAAAATAGGCGGCTTGAAACCGACCGCCATTTCCTCCGTCAGCCGCTTCCAGCCTTTCGACCTCCTGGCCACGCTCGTCGCCGTCGTGCATGGCGACGGTGCGGTGGTCTATGCCAATGCGGCCCTGGAGGATGCCCTGGGCATGTCCCGGCGCAGCATCGAGGGTTCCGCCCTGGCCGATTACTACACCGAGCCCCAGGTCCTGGCCTCTGCCCTCGGGGGGCTGCGCGACAACGAGTTTGCCGCCCTGCGCTACGACGCCTGGGTCAAGCGCCCCGGGCGCGACCCTCTGCCGGTTCATGTGATCCTGACCCAGACCGACAGGCCCGGGGACATCCTGATCGAGATGCTGCCGCTGGAACAGCAGGCCCGCCAGGAGCGCGAGGAGCGCCTGCTGGACCAGGCCCAGGCCAACAAGGAATTGATCCGCAACCTGGCCCACGAGATCAAGAATCCGCTGGGCGGCATCCGAGGTGCCGCCCAGCTGCTGGAAATGGAGATCGACAGCCAGCTGACCGAGTACACGCGTGTCATCATCCACGAGGCCGACCGCCTGCAGACCCTGGTGGACCGCCTGCTGGCCCCGCACCGCCGTCCCCATGTGGTGGGCGACGTCAATATGCACGAGGTCTGCGAGCGCGTGCGTTCGCTGATCCTCGCCGAATTTCCCAGGGGCCTGCGCGTGGTGCGGGACTATGACACCTCCATCCCCGAATTTCGCGGTGACCGCGAGCAGCTGATCCAGGCCGTGCTCAACATCGCGCACAACGCCTGCCAGGCCCTGGCCGAGCGCATTGCCGCCGGCGAAGCGCGTCTGACCTTCCGTACCCGGATCGCGCGCCAGATCACCTTCGGCAAACAACGCTACAAGCTGGCACTGGAATTGCATGTCATCGACAACGGGCCCGGCGTACCGGACTCGATCAAGGACCGCATTTTTTTCCCGCTGGTATCGGGACGGGAAGGCGGCTCCGGCCTGGGGCTGACGCTGGCGCAAACCTTCGTGCAGCAACACCATGGCCTGATCGAGTGCGATAGCGAGCCGGGCCGGACCGATTTCAAAATATTGATACCGCTGCCCTGAGAAAGGCAGCATGACCTAAGGGTAGAGCCGACATGAAGCCGATTTGGATCGCCGATGATGACCAGTCCATACGCTTCGTGCTGGAAAAGGCGCTGCAGCGCGAGCAGATGCCCACCCGCAGCTTCACCAATCCGCGCGAGGTGCTGGCCGCACTCGACGAGGAGGGCGAGGGCCCGCAGGTGCTGGTGAGCGACATCCGCATGCCGGGGGGGTCCGGACTGGAACTGCTGGAGAAGGTCAAGGCCCGCCATCCCGGCCTGCCGGTCATCATCATGACCGCCTTCTCCGATCTGGACAGCGCCGTGTCGGCCTTCCAGGGCGGCGCCTTCGAATACCTGCCCAAACCCTTTGACCTGCCCAAGGCAGTGGAGCTGATCCGCCGCGCCGTGGAGGAAAGCCAGCGCGAAGAAGTGGCGCAGGAAACCATCGACGCCGCCCCGGAGATGCTGGGCCAGGCCCCGGCCATGCAGGACGTGTTCCGCGCCATCGGCCGGCTCTCGCAGAGCAATGTCACGGTGCTCATCACCGGTGAATCGGGCTCGGGCAAGGAACTGGTCGCCCGCGCCCTGCACAAGCATTCGCCGCGCGCCAACGGGCCCTTCGTGGCCATCAACACCGCGGCCATTCCGAAGGATCTGCTGGAGTCCGAGCTGTTTGGCCACGAACGTGGCGCCTTCACCGGCGCCCAGACCATGCGCCGCGGCCGCTTCGAGCAGGCCGAGGGCGGCACGCTCTTCCTCGACGAGATCGGCGATATGCCCTTCGACCTGCAGACGCGATTGCTGCGTGTGCTCTCGGACGGCCACTTCTACCGTGTGGGTGGGCACAGCGCGGTCAAGGCCAATGTGCGCGTGATCGCCGCCACCCACCAGGACCTGGAGCAGCGCGTCAAGGAAGGTGTGTTCCGCGAAGACCTGTTCCACCGCCTCAATGTCATCCGCCTGCGCCTGCCGGCCCTGCGCGAGCGGCGTGAGGACGTGCCCATGCTCACGCGCCACTTCCTGCAGCAGAGCGCGCGCCAGCTGGGCGTCGAGCCCAAGCGCATCTCGGATGCGGCGCTGGAGCGGCTGGGGCGCTTCGGTTTCCCCGGCAATGTGCGTCAGCTCGAAAACATCTGCCACTGGCTGACAGTCATGGCGCCGGCCCAGGTGATCGAACCCAAGGACCTGCCGCCCGAGATCGGTCTGGTGGCCGGTGAATTTGCTGCGGCAGTCGCACCGGCCGCCTCCGTCACCAGCATGGGCGCACTGGAACCGGTGGCCCTGGCCGTTTCGCCGGCCGTGGGGCTGCCAGCGACGGGTGACTGGGAGAGTGGCCTCCAGGCCGAGGCCATGGCCCTGCTGCTCAGCGGACGCCTGGACGTCTGGGACGAACTGACCAAGCGCTTCGAGCGCAAGCTCATCCTGACCGCGCTGGACAGCACGCGCGGCCGGCGCATCGAGGCGGCCCACAAGCTGGGCATAGGCCGCAACACCATCACGCGCAAGATCCAGGAGCTGGGGCTGGAAGAATAGGGAGCAACCCCCTGAGCGGCTGCGCCGCTTCCCCCTTCTGCTGCGCGAAGGGGGACGACGCCAGTGGCCGGGCAAAGCCCGCTCCACGGCGTCTCCCGATGAATACCGGGTGGCTGGTCATTTGGTTTCAGTCGAAGAGACCGGGGCCGCCGAAGCGGGCGCCCTCGATCTCCAGCATCTTCAGCTTGGTCTGCAGCCCCCCGTGGGCCGAGAAGCCTCCCGTGCCGGTCTGCGCGCCCAGCACGCGGTGGCAGGGCACCACGGGGGCGAAGGGGTTGGCGCCCAGGGCCTGGCCCACGGCACGGGCCGCGCCTGCTTCGCCCAGGCCTTGCGCCACCTCCCCATAGGTCAGCGTTTCCCCCGGCGGGATGCGTCGCGCGAATTCATAGACGCGCTGGTGAAAGGGCGGCACGCCCTCCATGTCCAGCGGCAGGTGTGTGAGATCGCGTGGTTCGGGTGGATGGCCTTCCAGCAGGGCCGTGATGGCGGCGATGGCGTCCTGCACAAAGGGCGGTGGCCTGCCCTCATCGCCGTCCGGGAAACGCCGTGCCATGCGCGCACGCGTCGCGGCCTCGTCCTGCTCGGGCAGGTTCACGCAGGTCAGTGCGCGCTCGTTCCAGGCGATGCCGCAAAAACCCAGAGGCGTGGGGAAGAGGGCATAGGCCAGGGTGGGCATGGGAAAGGCGCAGAGCGTCCGGCCGGTCCAGGGGCTGGCTGTCTACAGTCCCTGCAGTTCCAGCACCACGGGCGCGTGGTCGCTGGGGCGTTCGTTCCTGCGCGGCGTCGGGTCCACGGCGCAGGCCGCGGCCAGGGGCTTGAGCGCCTCGCTGATCAGGATGTGGTCGATGCGCAGGCCCTGCTTGCGGCGAAAGCCCATATTGCGGTAATCCCACCAGGAATAGTTCTTCTCGGGCTGCGGGAACAAACGGACCGAATCCGTCAGGCCCAGATCGATCAGCGCGCGCAGGTGGGTGCGCTCTTCCTCGGTGCAATGGATGGTGTCCTTCAGACCCACCGGGTCCCAGACGTCGGCATCGTCGAAGGTGATGTTGTAGTCGCCCATGAGCACCAGTTTCGGGTGTGTGAGCAGTTCGGTGCGCACCCAGTCGTGCAGGGCCGTGAGCCAGCGCATCTTGTAGGCGAACTTGTCCGAGCCCGGTTCCTGCCCATTGGGGAAGTAGGCGCCGATGACACGCACGCCGTTCACGGTGGCGCTGATCACGCGCGCCATCTCGTCCTCGAAACCCGGGATGTTGCGCACCACCCCTTCCATCGGCGTGCGCGTGAGCAGGGCCACGCCGTTGTAGGTCTTCTGGCCGAAGCTCTGGGCCTGGTAGCCCGCCGCCGTGAAAGCCTCGAAGGGAAACTTGTCGTCGGTGAGCTTGAGCTCCTGGAGCGCCAGCACGTCAACGGGATGGGCGGCCAGCCAGTCCAGCACCTGCGGCAGCCGCACGTTGAGCGAGTTGACGTTCCAGGTGGCGAGCTTCATCGATGGATCGCTATCAAATATGAAGCGCTGCCAGCGCGCCCACGACCACGCCCATCGCTCCGGCGGCAAACATGGCGTACTCCAGCCACTTCTTGCGTGTCAGCAGGGCGATGGCGGCCAGCGCGATACAGACCTGCAGCACGGTGGTGGCCTGGGCCCAGCGGTGGTGCTGGTGCATCTGCTCGTCGCTCTTCCTGTCCCAGGCCGTGGCGTCGGCTTCAAGCTTCTCGGCATCGACCTTGATCTCGCCCTTTTCCTTCTCGTAGCGGTCGATCTTGGCCTGGTACTTGGCCTTTTCGCCCTCCTTGGGGGTCAGGTCGCGCGAGACCTCGGCCAGGGACTGCTTGGTGCTCTTGGACTGGAAGTAGTTCCACTGGTTGGAGGCTTCCGTCTTCTTGATGGCCGCATTGTTCTTGTAGAGGCCGGCATTGGCCTGGGTGGCGCCGCCCATGTAGGCGAAGATGGCGCCCACCGTGGCGATGATGGCCGTGAACATGGCGATCTGGTTGGTCATGCCGCCGCCATGGTCGCCACCCTGTTGCGCGTGTTCGAGTTCGTGGTCGTGCGGGCCGTGCACGTGAAAACCGCCTCCGGACATATCAGACTCCTCGTGTATTCGTGTAAGTGACAAAACTGAAATTCAGGCCGGTGGAGGAAACATGGCGCTCACGCTGCGTTTCCTTCCACTCGGGTCCGAATTGTGGCGCAAAAGCATCCCCGTCATATGACGCTTCTATTTCTGTCACCACGGCCGTGCTGGCCAGCGGCAGGGCCTGCCTGTAGATCTCGGCCCCGCCGATGATCCAGGCATCCGTCACCGCGCCGCACAGGGCCAGGGCCTCGGGCAGCGAGTGCGCCACGCGCGCGCCCTCGGCCAGCCAGCCTGGCTGGCGCGTCACCACGACATTGGTGCGGCCGGGCAGGGGGCGAAAGCGCGGAGGCAGGGATTCCCAGGTCTTGCGGCCCATGATGACCGGACTGCCCAGCGTGGTGCGCTTGAAGTGGGCCAGGTCCTCGGGCAGATGCCAGGGCATGACGCCGTCCTTGCCGATGGCGCCGTTGGCCGCGCGGGCGTAGATGAGGTGCAGTTTCATGCGGGTATTTTCCGGGAACGCGGCGGCAGCAGCACGGCGGCGATGGCCATCATCACGAAGACGATGGCCACGTAATCCTGCCAGTGCGGCCATTCGCCGACGATGACGGTGGCGCTCAGGGTGCCGATCAGCGGGATGGCCATGATGCTCATGGCGCTGGTGGACGGCGGCAGGTGCCGCGCCAGGCTGGCCCACAGGGTCTGGGCAAAACCGTAGTTGATGAAGGCGCCGTAGGCCAGACTGAGCCACATGGCGCTGCTGAACTGCCAGCGGGGCCAGGGTTCGCTGACCAGGGCGATGAGCCAGAGACAGGCGCTGGCCAGGATCATGGTCCAGATCGTGAGCGTCTCCACCGGCAGCGTGAGGGTCGCGCGGCGCATCAGCAGCGTGCCGATGGCCCAGCAGATCGCGGCGATCTCCATCCAGACGATGCCCAGCGGGCGGCCGGTCAGCGCGGTGAATTCGCTGGAGGTCAGCAGCGCGATGGCGATGGCCACGGCCACTGCCGCCACAGCGACGCGACGCGTGAGCTTCTCGCCCATGAAAAGCGCGCCGATCAGCACGGTCCAGATCGGCATGGTGAAACCCAGGATGGCCGCACGCCCCGAGGCCAGCTCCTTCACGCCCAGGATGGATACCGTGTGCCAGCCCAGCATATTGGGCGCGCCGATGGCGACCACCGAGCGCCACTCGGCGCCGCGCGGCAGCATGCGCAGGCCCCGGGCGCGGTACCAGCTGTAGAGAAAGAGCGCGCCGGCCGTCATGGTCAGGGCGCGGAAGTACATGGGCGAGAGCTCGCGCAGCGAGAACTTCATCATCGGCCAGTTGACGCCCCACATCAGCGTGAGGGCGACCAGGGTGAGGAGCTGTTGCCGGCTGATCACACGGCCACCGGAGCCTTGATGGCCGGGTGGCACTGGTAGTCCAGCACCTCGAAGTCCTCAAACTGGTAGTCGAAGATCGAGTCCGGCCGGCGCTTGATGTGCAGCGTGGGATAGGGATAGGGCGCGCGGCTCAGTTGCAGCTCCACCTGCTCGTGGTGGTTGCTGTAGATGTGGCAGTCGCCGCCGGTCCAGACGAAGTCGCCCACATCCAGATCGCACTGCTGCGCCAGCATGTGGGTTAGCAGCGCGTAGCTTGCGATGTTGAAGGGCACGCCGAGGAAGATGTCGGCGCTGCGCTGGTAGAGCTGGCACGAGAGTCGAGCCTGTCCTGAGCCTGTCGAAGGGGCCACGTAGAACTGGAAGAAGGCGTGGCAGGGCATGAGCGCCATCTTGCCGAGTTCGGCCACGTTCCAGGCGCTCACGATGATGCGGCGCGAGTCGGGGTTGCTCTTGAGTGTCTTGACGACCTCGGCGATCTGGTCGATGTGGCCGCCGTCGGGCGTGGGCCAGCTGCGCCACTGCACGCCGTAGACCGGGCCCAGGTCGCCGTCAGGCCGGGCCCACTCGTCCCAGATCGAGACACCGCGTTCCTTGAGCCAGTGGTTGTTGCTCGATCCCGTGAGAAACCACAGCAGCTCCTGGATGATGGAACGCAGATGGACCTTCTTGGTGGTCACCAGGGGGAAGCCTTCCTTGAGGTCGAAACGCATCTGGTGGCCGAACACGCTGCGCGTGCCGGTGCCGGTGCGGTCTGTCTTGGCCACGCCCGTGGTGTACACGTGGCGCATGAAATCTTCGTACTGGGAGCGGACAGGGCGGGAGGTCATGGCCACGATTTTCCTACAAGTCAGTGTCCCCGTGGCGGGGCGCACCACGGAACCGGCTCGGCTGGGCCGTCGGTGCGGTCCCCCTCCCGCCGAAGGCGAGAGAGGGGGAAGGCGCGCAGCGGCTCAGGGGGCGTTTACTTCACGCCGGCTGCTCCAGCCGCGCCAGCAGCCGGTCGCGGCCCGAGAGTACGTGGCGTTCGGCCAGGGTGCGGGCGCGCTTGGCGTCGCCTTTGGCGATGGCCTCGAAGATGGCGCGGTGCTCGGTGTTGGAGCGGCGCATATTGCCCGGAGCGTTGAAGTAGCTGCGCCGGAACAGATGCAGTTCCTTGATGTAGTCGTCGTAGGCCTGGTGCGCGCGCTGGTTGCCCGAAAGCTCCAGGATCACGGTATGGAAGCGCAGGTTGAGTTCGTAATAGGCGGTGCCGTTGCCGGCCTCGCAGGCCGTGTCCATGCGGTCGAGCAGCTGTTCGAGTTCCGCGCGGTGGCTGTCGTCCACGTGCACGCTGGCGCGCTCGGCGGCGAAGCCGAAGACCAGGGCGCGCAGCTCATAGATTTCCAGCATCTCGCGCACCGAGATCTGGCGCACGAAGACGCCCCGGTTGGGCACGGCCGTGACCAGACCCAGGCCGGCCAGCATGCGGATGGCTTCGCGGATGGGGCCGCGGCTGGTGCCCATGCGCAGGGCCAGGGCAGCCTCGTTCAGGCGCTCGCCGGGCTGGATCTCGCCGCTGTAGATGAGGCGCTTGAGTTCTTCCGCGATGGCGGGTGAGAGTCCCTGCTCGGTTTTTTCTTTGGCGGATTCCATGGGGATCGGGGGGATGCAGCGTCGGGGGAGTGGCTGCATGGTAGCACCTGCCGTGAGGTGGGCACTGAGGAAAACCACTAAAAGTGTCATCTATTACTGAAAAAGTGTTGACACTTTGGATTTCAAGCAAGACACTGCACCCCAGCTTTTGATTTGAAGTCCTGACCCATGCCCCATCTCCCTGCTTCCTCCGCCCTGGCGCGCTTCCGTGTCATCGACCTGACCCAGGTGCGCGCCGGCCCGACCTGCTGCCGCCAACTCGCCGACTGGGGCGCCGATGTCATCCAGGTCCAGATGCCCGAGCACATGCGCGGCGACGACACCCTGGGCGGCCAGGACGGTTCGGACTACCAGTACACGCACCGCAACAAGCGCTCGATCACGCTCAACCTGAAAGAGGCCGAGGGCATAGACGTGCTCAAGCGCCTGATCGCCACGGCCGACGTGGTGGTGGAGAACTTTCGTCCCGACGTGAAATTCCGCCTGGGCATCGACTACGAGACCCTGGCCAAGGCGCATCCGCGCCTGGTCTACGCCAGCATCTCGGGCTTCGGCCAGACCGGACCGCTCAGCGCACGCCCGGGCTTCGATCAGATCGCCCAGGGCATGAGCGGCCTGATGTCGGTCACGGGCCGGCCGGGTGACGGCCCCATGCGCGTGGGCATCCCCATCGCCGACCTCTGCGCGGGCATCTTCGCGGCCCAGGGCATCCTGGTGGCGCTGCTGGAGCGCGAGGCTTCGGGCAAAGGGCAGTTCCTGCATACCTCGCTGCTGGAATCCATGGTCTACATGATGGATTTCCAGACCTCGCGTGTGCTCATCGACGGCGAGGTGCCCACCCAGGCCGGAAACTACCACCCGACCAGCATCCCCACGGGCGTCTACAAGGCGCGCGACGGCTGGATGAACATCGCCGTCTTCGGCTCCAAGATCTGGGAGCGCTTCTGCGACATCCTGGGCGCGCCCGAGTGGGTGACGGACGCGCGTTACCACGACAAGATGTGCCGTTCCGTCAACCGCGATGCGCTCAACGAAGAGATCAACCGCCGCCTGGCCGCGCAGGACCGCGCCTACTGGGTCCAGCGTTTCAACGAAGGCGGGGTGGCCTGCGGCCTCATCAACAACGTCAAGGAAGTGTTCGAGGAGCCGCAGATCCAGCATCTGGGTATGGTCAAGGAGGTGGTGTCAGCCCACCATGGCCCGCAGCGCC
The DNA here is from genome assembly GCF_054780335.1 of Curvibacter fontanus. Lineage (NCBI taxonomy): Bacteria > Pseudomonadati > Pseudomonadota > Betaproteobacteria > Burkholderiales > Comamonadaceae > Curvibacter > Curvibacter fontanus. The sequence goes on along the minus strand of NZ_BAAGWN010000044.1, from coordinate 5,058 downwards.
TGGTGGGCCAGCCCGTGCAGCTGGAGCGCACGCCCAGCACCATCGCACGCGCGGCGCCCAAGCGCGGCGAGCACAGCGCCGAGATCCTGCAGGAACTCGGCCTGGCCGATGATGAAATGAAGCGCCTGAAGGCACAAGGAGTGTATTGAAGTGATGAAACACCCCCAGGCTACGCGCACTACGTGTCGCTACGCCACCCCCCTCAAGGGGGCAATGCCAGTGGCCCGGCAAAGCCGGTTCCACGGCATTCCCCGGTTAGACCATTTCATGCGTCGTGGGTCGCGCCCGGTGCGGTGGAGCAACTGAGATGGAAGAAATCACTTACCAGTCGCCCACCGAGCGGGTGCAGAGCTGGATGGACGAGGATGGCAGCACGCTGCGCATCCGCTTCAACAACCCGGAGCGCCACAACGCCCTGTCGGTCGACATGTGGGAGGCGGTGCCGCCCCTGCTGGCCCAGGCCGAGACCGACGAGCGGGTGCGCCTGGTGGTGTTCAGCGGTGCGGGCGAGAAGGCCTTCGTCTCGGGCGCCGACATCTCTCAGTTCGAGGACATGCGCGCCGCGCGCGAGGCCGTGGCCCGCTACGAGGCCATGGCCGAGCAGGCCCTGATGGGCATCTACAACTTCAGCAAACCCACGCTGGCCTGCATCCGCGGCTACTGCATCGGCGGCGGCGTCAACGTGGCCATGAGCTGCGACATCCGCATCGCCAGCAGCGACGCGGTGTTCTCCATTCCCGCCGCGCGCCTGGGCCTGGGCTACCGCTACTCGGCCCTGAAGAACCTGGTGGATCTGGTCGGCCCCGGTGTGGCCAAGGACCTGTTCTTCACGGCCCGCCGCATCAGCGCGGCAGAGGCCAGGGAGGTGGGCCTGATCTCGCGCGTCTGCGCGCCGGACCAGCTGCCGGCCCTGCTGGCCGAATACACCCAGGCCCTGGCCGCCAACGCGCCGCTCACGGTGCGCGCCGGCAAGGCCATCGTGGCCGAGATCCTCAAGCCTTCGCCCGAGGTGGACTTCGACAAGTGCCGCGCGCTGATCCAGGGTTGTTTCCAGAGCGAGGACTATGCGGAGGGTCGCAAGGCTTTCATGGAAAAACGCAAGCCCGTGTTTCGCGGCAAGTGAAACGACATAGGAAAACAAGATGAAGTCTTACTGGGCCAAGATAAGCGGCGGCAAGATCGAGGTGGAGCTCCGCGACATTCCCCGTCCCGAAGCCGGGCCGGGCCAGGTGCTGGTGCGCGTGCGCGCCGCCGGCCTGAACCGCGGTGAGTTCATCATCGGCCACAGCCTGCAGGCCGAAGGCAGCGCCAAGGCGGCCGGCATGGAAGCCGCTGGCGAGGTGCTGGCCTGCGGTGCGGGCGTCAGCGGCTTGAAGCCGGGCGACGCTGTCATGGGCCGCTGTGGCGGCGGCTTTGCCGAGGTCGTGCTCATGGACGCACGCGAGGCCATGCCCAAGCCGGCCCGGCTGAGCTGGGAGCAGGCCGCGGCCGTGCCCCTGACCGGCCTGGTGGTGCACGACATGCTGGTGCTGCAGGGGCAATTGCAGGCCGGCCAGTGGCTGTTCATTCCGGGCGTGTCCTCGGGCCTGGGCGTGACCGCGCTGACCATGGCCAAGGCCCTGGGCGCCAAGGTGATCGGCACCTCGGGCTCGCAGGCCAAGCTCGACCACCTCAAGACCCTGGGCCTGGACCTCGGCCTGTGCACGCGCGCGCCTGATTTCCATGACGCGGTCATGCAGGCCACCGGTGGCAAGGGTGTGAGCCTGGTGGTGAACGCCGTGGGCGGCACCCTGTTCGCCGAGAGCATGCGTTGCCTGGGTTTCCAGGGGCGGCTGGCCGTCGTGGGTTATGTCGATGGTGTGCTGCATGCCGAGATCGACCTCGACGCCCTGCATGCCAAGCGCCTCACGCTGTTCGGCGTGTCCAACAAGCTGCGCAATGCCGGCATGAAGGCCGAGGGCCTGCCGCCCTTCAAGGCCCAGATCCTGCCCATGCTGGCCGATGGCCGCATCGTGCCGCTGGTGGACCGTGTGCTGCCCTTCGAGCAGCTGGCCGAGGCCAAGGCCGCCATGGAAGCGGGCCAGCACATGGGCAAGATCGTCCTGGCCGGTCTGTCCTGACATTGCATCCAAGCCTCACGTTCGCCAACCATCAACAACGAAGGAGATACGACATGCACAAACGCAGGCTCTTACTGGCTGCCCTGGTTCTGGGCAGCTGTTCCCAGGTCGTGCTGGCCCAGGCGCCGGCCTACCCGAACAAGCCCGTGAAACTGGTGGTGGGTTTCGCCCCGGGCGGCGCCGCCGATTTTGTCGCCCGTGCGATCGGCGAGTCCTTGGGCCGTGCGCTCGGTCAGCCCATCGTGATCGAGAACAAGGCGGGCGCCGGCTCCAGCATCGCGGCCGAGGCCGTGGCCAAGTCCGCGCCCGATGGCTACACCCTGCTGATCGCCAGCCCGAGCAGCATTTCGGTCAACCCGGCGCTGAACACCAAGCTGGGTTACAAGCCCAGCGACCTGCTGCCCGTCACCAAGCTGACGGCCTCGCCCCTGGTGATTGCGGCCAACCCCACGAGCGGCATCACCTCGGTCAAGGAGCTGATCGCCAAGGCCAAGGCGGCCCCGGGCGCTTTGAACTACGCCACCTCGGGCAACGGCTCGGCGCCGCACCTGGGCGCGGCCCATTTCAGCCAGGTGGCCGGCGTGCAGATGCAGCACATCCCGTTTCGCGGCGGGGCCCCGGCCATCCAGTCGGTCGTCGCGGGTGACACGCAACTGACCTTCGGCACGCCGCCCTCGGTGCTGCCCATGATCCAGGCCGGCCGCCTGCGTGGGCTGGCGGTCAGCACGCTGGAGCGCACCCCCCTGTTCCCGGATCTTCCGGGCATGAAGGAAGCCGGGCTGCCGGACTACGCCATCGACTTCTGGTACGGCTTCTTCGTGCCGGCCGGCACGCCGCCGGCCGTCGTGCAGAAGCTGTTCATGGCCACGCAGACTGCGATGCAAGTCCCCACCGTGAAGGCCGCGCTGGCGCGCGAAGGCACCGACGTGTCGGTGTCCAAGTCACCCGCTGATTTCGCGGCCTTCCTGGCCAGGGACGAGAAGTTCTGGGTCAAGCTGGTGAAGGATGCCGACGTCAAGCTCGAGTGATATCTGGTGACGGGTTAGGAGTTGGTTGACGTGGCAAGCCGGGTCTCGCCCCGGCGGCCGACTCACTTTCTCTTGCTTCGCCAAGAGAAAGTAAGCAAAGAGAAGGCGACCCTGGTGTCTGTGACCCCGGCTGCGCCGGGGCAACCTGCGATGCTCGCGTCAGGCGGGAGCCGCGCAAACTCGCCCTACGGGCTCAAACATGCGCGTCTCTTGATCCGCCTGCCGCTGCGCGTCTCGGCACAGGCACAAGGGTGGGGACAGCGAAAACCGAGGGTACAAAAGACAAGGGCACGCTATCGCGTGCCCTTGATTCGCCTGACTTTGGGTAGGCGACCAACGACGAGCATCACTAAACACCTCAATGTGACAGCTCCAGCGTCTCCCACCTGCGCAACATGTCCACCTGTCGTCGCAGCGCATCGGTCGGCATTGTTTGAGAGCCCCATACCGGAATTCGGCCCGCGTATTCACCTAACAGCCAGAACTGCCGTACTGCCATGAAAGGAGCAATGGCTTCAGCATCAACGTCAGAAATGGACCGGACCTCGCGATAAGCATTGAGGAATTGCCGCCATTGAGTTTTTTTCTCATCGCTTAATTCACTGTCTGGTGTTCGTGGGTGTAGATTCCACGGGTATACGGCAAGTTCGTAGGCTAGGATCCCGGGTCCAGCTTCATCGAAGTCAAAGAACCGTGCTTCGTGCTGACCGTCTGGTCGCCGCACGATAAAGTTATTTTGGCCATGTGCGTCCCCATGGCAAAGCACCTCTTGAAGTTCGCCCAGCGATATGATGCGATCATGCAAGCGCTGACCGAGCATCTCGAATTGCGTGCGCAATTCGGTTGTCATCGTCGAGGCCCGCAGCAAGCGTTGCAGCGGCCCCAGCAGCAAGTAGTCCAAGTCGAGGGTGTAGGCGCTGTCTGTCCCCCGGTAACTTTCGCCCGCGGTGTGCAACGCGGCCAAGCCGTGAGCAAAAGCCTCGATATCCTCTGCCGAGTTACCGGTTGCCTCGCCATCCAGATACTCAAACAGAACCAACGGTCGACAGCCTTCTGGCAGTGGAGCATCGATGGACATGGCGCCACTCGCCGCGGGCAAACACCGTGACACCGGACAGCCGCGCTGTGCCCAGTGCTCAAGCGCTGCGGCTTCGAATAGCAGATTGGCCTTGCCACGCGGCCGGTCAGCGCAAAGTCGCGCCACGGCACGCTGTCCTCCTGCAAAAGTCAGACGATAAACTTGGTTGAAGCTGCGTCGCAGAAATTCGCTCTCAACCACTTCCCCGAGGTCATAGTGCGCCTGTACGAGTTTTGCGATGGCGGCTGCTGTTGGGGTGGACTGCGCAATTTCAATGTCATCGCTTCTCATCTATTGGATTCCTGTAGTCGGAGAGGATATGACTGTGTGCCTAACTTGATATAGACCGCAAAAGTGCGGAATAACATGGACGGACATTCATCCTGGCGCCTCCCTTGCTGCAAGCTAAGTGCTTGTTTTGTTTCAAGAATTTGGTTGACTATAGCGTGGCGTGGCGCGAATGACAAACCGTGACTCCGCAGTCACCGCGTGAGCGGGGACTGCGGGGTTCAGGTATCCGGTTCCAACCGCCGTGTGCGGAGGCGAGTAGCGCAGGCAGCGGCGGAAGAAGAAGCGCAGATGTTTGAGCCCGTAGGGCGAGTTTCTGCGCTTCCCGCTGCTGCCGAGCAACGCAGCGTGCCCGTAGCGCAGCGGAGGGACGACGCACCCGGCTCGCCTTTCTTTTGGGTACTTTGCTTTGGCGAAGTGTATAGACCGGGGACATGGGTAACGGGTGTGCCAGGACATGGGTAACACCTTCGACTCAAGTATCAGCGCGCAGCGCATGCAGGTCGATCTGCATGAAGCGCTGATGGCAGAAGTACACATCATG